>CAYOHU010000114.1:0-6094 GCA_964403845.1 uncultured Acetatifactor sp. | reverse complement strand
ACCAGTGACACGAGGATTTTCAGTCCTCTGCTCTACCAACTGAGCTATCTGGGCCCAAAGACCTTAATCCTTTACAACGCATCTTGGCATTGCTCTGCGTCACAACATTGGTTATTTTACATGGTCATTTCTTAAATGTCAAGTGTTTCTGTAAAATTTTTTTATTTTTTTGTGAGTTTTTTTACTGACACATGCCAAGCTGCACCAAGTGAATAGCCACAGCCTCTCAAGCTGTGGCTATTGTGTTCATTAACGTTTGTCTCTATTCGTAAGAAATATACTCTGAGTATTCCTTCCAGATATTGCAGATCCAAGTCTTACCCTGATTAAACACGATTTCATTCCCGTTTTCGTCATAGAAAAGGTTGGGCTCATAATCACCGCTGCGCTTCCAGGTTCCCTTTATGACCTTACCGTTGGTGAATACATACGCATCACCACCCCCATGAACTTCAAATGCAAGATAGTCGTTAGCATCTCTGACTTCGCCATGACAAATTTTAAATACTACATTACTTACGGCAAGCTGTTCACCCGTCATCTCATCGATATGCTCAGCACCATACTGGGAACGATAATACAAGCCGTCTTCTGCATTATAGCTGAAGCAGGGATTGGCGTCACCATAACCACCACTGTTATTACCGGTTCCGCCGGGATAAATCTTAGTCGCATCGGGATACCCTGCATACTCTGCTCTGTGACCATCATTCGCAAAGGTAAATGCCTGAACAAATCTGTCAGTATACTCTGTCTTATAACCAAGACGCCCCACTGCAGTAGTATATTTCGCCGGGAACATATAGCCTGTATACTCTTGCGCATATCCGGAGCCTCTGTCAATACGGTCAAAGGCTTCTCCTGCAGGCTTAGAAATACCGGAAACCGCCTGACTGACATTATCCACTCTGTCGGAATTAATCAGATCAGCCACATATGGAACTGCAAGTCCCCAGTTGACATAGATGGCATCATATGCCATTGCCTCATAAACATAATAATCACGGCTGCTTCGAACAGGTCCGATGTGATCCAGATCATCATAATCCTCAATAATTGCCATCAGACGAGTGATTCTTCCCTCTACTGCTGCTTCGTAAATAATGCTGGCTCTTGAAATACCATACTGGGGCAGTGATTTTTTGTTGTTTGGCATCATAACTGCCATTGCTCTTCTGTTTACAACCGTTTCATCCTTCCACTCACCGGTAAGATAGCTCTGTTTTTTCCCATCTACAACTTCTCTGTCAATAATTGTAGCTGTAGATGCAGGAACTACTACATCTTCCTCTTCCTCTTCCTCTCCTATCTTATCCTGCGCTGTTTCCTGTTCTTCCTTTGTCTCTTCTACAATGGGCTCCGGTTCAATAGTCTGAATAATAGAAGGAAGCTCCTCCTCTCCGCAAGCTGTCAAAATTCCCATTGCAATCACAATTGCTGCAATTACCTTCTTTTTCATAAATAAATCCTCTCCTGCTCTGTTTTATATATTTTAGGCTAAATATTTTTCATAAGCCTCGTTCGTTTCATTCAAAAACACAATTCCTAAGATACCCGGACCGGTATGCGCACCAATTGCACAGCCTACCTGAGCCTCCAGAATCCCCTTGACATGATATCGCTCCTTCAGCTGCTCCTTAATAGCCTCATAGGATACCTTATCCGTGCCGTAGCAGGCACCTACCATCTGATTCTCCAGATTCTTACCCTTTTCTCCTACCATATCGAGAATTCTTTTCTGTGCTTTCTTCCATCCGCGCACCTTCTCCACAGCCTTCAACGAGCCATTCTCATCTACGATAATGATGGGCTTAATGTCCAGCACCGTTCCCGCAAGGAAGGAGGTTTTACTGAGGCGACCGCCCCTAAATAAATAATCCAGCTCCTGTACCGTGACAACATGCTCCATATGCTCACAAAAGAAATTTGCGGCTTCTATCAACAGCTCCTTAGGTGCACCATTTCTCTGCATACGAAGCAGCCTCTCCACAACCAAGCCGTAACCCACGGACGCACATTTAGAGTCTATAATGGTCATTTTAAACTCAGGATACTCTTCTTTTATTTCATCATATGCAAGAGTTGCTGCCTGAAAGGTTCCGGCTATTCCGGTAGAAAAACAGATATAGAGAACCTCGTCCCCACGCTCCGCAAAGGGCTTAAAATGTTCCTCAAACATATATTGGCTGATGTGATAGGTCTTAATATCCTTACCTTCCGCCTGTATCCTGTAGAACTGTTCGGGAAATATCGTTTTCTGATCAAAGAAATCTTCACCCTCAATCATAACCGGTGTAGGCATTACGTAAAGACCATATTCCTGTTTCATCTCTTCTGTTGCATCCGAAGCAGAATCCGTAATAATGCAAAATGCCATATGCCCCCTCCTACTTATTTTCCATTCACTTTCTTTATTTGTAACTATTCAGAACTATGTGAATTTATGAAATTAAGACCATGTAAGCTTACTTACAAAGGAATGTTTTCATAATTACCTTCATTTTACCTTGAAAAGCATAGTTTGACAATAAAAACAAAATATTTCCAAAATTCTTAATAATTTAACAGCTATTCATATAGCAAAATAACCACATTTGCAAAAATAAAGTACTGAAAACACAATTGCACGAATGGGGGCTAAGTAGTTACATGGTTTAAAAGCTGTGACCTCCTCCACCGCCGCTGCTCCCTCCGCTGCTTCCGCCTCCGCCACGGCTTCCGCCTCCGCCGCTTCCGCTGGATACAGGGTCATAGGTTTTGGTCTGATGCGTGAAGGTTGCCCGCGGTTTCGTGCATTTAAACCGTTTCTCTACCTTTTTCAAAATCTCGTTGTCCTTCGTTTTTCTTGCCTTCGTAAAATAATTTGTCACACCAAAATTGATTAATAATGCCAGTATCATGGCAAGCAAAAAATTGCTGATGTATTTCATCGGCTGCGCAACTCCGGCTCCCTCCAACAGAGCAAATATCTGCTCGAATGCCCTCGATGCACAGGCATAATAATCCTGTGCCGATGCATACCGATACACATTATCCGTAATCGTATTGGCGTAAGCCCTTGTAATCACCTTATAAACCGCCCCATCGCTGTAAATCCAAATATTGCGGTTATCCATATCAATCAGAAACAGTGTTCCGCTCCTTGAGCCGAACAACTCCTTATAATAGCTTTTTGCGAAACCTTCCGTAGAAGTGCTGTTGTGAGCAATGGACTTAAATGCCACGTTTCCGTAGGCGGTAATCTCCTTCATAACAACTGCCAAATCTATTTCCTGCTCCTCCGTGAGCAAATCCGCATCATCTTCCACGATCACAGAGTAACCAACCACTGTGTTCCCGGCAGTGGTATCAGCTCCGTAGTCATCGGTCGCGCTGCAAACTGACATATTTGTCAGAAACACTCCGATACTGAACAATACTCCGATGATGACCTTTTTTCCTGCCTCTCTACGCATTCTCATCACCTCCCCGTCGGTTAAACTGTGGCAATTTACGCGTAGTCAATAAATTATAATGCCTGATAATATCCATAATCGCCCATAGAACTGTTCCCATACAGACAAAGGCACCTATGTAATAGAATGCATCCTCTACCGGATTCAGTATTTGAATCATAACTGCTAATACAATTCCCAGAAAAGGCTTTGCCAAGGTAGGCAGCATGTCTTTCGTCCTTTCACTGAGAGTACTCTCTTTTCCCCGTCTGTTCCCTGCCTGTCTCTCTCTGGCTTCCGCCATAGCTTCTGCAAGGCTCTGTTTTTGCGCGGACCGATTCCGTCCGGTTTTCTTCTGTTCCAACCGCGCAGCCATAAGTCCTTTATCATCCTCCCCGGATTCCCTGGCGAACAGATTAGCCAGCTGCTTACCCGATATCAATGCACAAATCAATGCCAAAACCGCTGCAATCCACAGAATCGTAGTGGGAGTAATTGTAAAATATAAATTCAGCAAAATAAAGAGCGGAATCGTCAACACTGCTGATCCCAATAAGTATCTCTTCAAATCTATCGGTAGATCTGCTGCCATCTCACCGGTCTGTCCATTGACCACCGCATAGCTTACTCTGTCCCCTTTACGGTAGGACAAAAACCACACCGGAAGCATGGCAAGCTTTGCCTCACATTTCGTAGGACGCACTGCATTCCTGAGGGGAGAAAGATTGGTGCCTTCGTTCACATGGTACTTCCTGCAGCCGGGTTGTCCGGCGATCCGGTTACAAGCATCCTTGATTACAATGTTCTCTGCATCAGACTCGTATACATAACGATCCACATCACTGGTGTCCGCATAGAAGCCACTTAAGAAGGTGGGGGCAAAGGGTTTTCCTTTTTTTATATCAAAGGGTGCGATGGCATTACTGAGATTATCAGAAAAAGAAGCGGATGCATCATAAGTAAAGCCATCATACTTTTCCTCTACATCGCAATCCAACTGATAATACTTCGTGTAAACATAATCTCCTCTCCTATGGGTTGTTTTCCCCGGAAAACTGGCAGGACCGTTTTTCTCAAAGGAGTACACCCAATAGGGCATATAGATTCCACGAAATTTCTCGATATGCTTCCGGTCCTTCAATTCCTTGGGCGCAAAAATTGCACGTCTCATCATTTTCGCGTAAGCAGCCTCGCAATCCTCCTTTGTTTTGGTGAAAGGAATGATATAGCTGGGCTTACGCTCTCTGCTGACACGACTATCCAGGATGGTGGCAGAACCGCAAAAGCTGCAAAATGTAGCCGCCGTAGTATCCTCACTGAGAATCTCTCCGCCGCATTGCGGACAGGTGAAAACCGTAACCTCATATTCTTCCTCTGCTCCTGCAGGTATTTCAACGCCTGCATCGTCAACAGATATCACCCTTTCCTCCGCATCCTTTTCCTTGTGGAACTTATAAGGATCCACTGTGGTCTCACAGTGTTCACAGTAAAGCATTTGTCTGGCAATATTAAATTTCAGATTGCCTCCGCAATTAGGACATTCATACATAATAGCTTCCCCTACCTCGATAATTGATTATTTTGCTGTAAAACTAAATAGCGGCAAGGTATCGACCAAGCCGCCATTTCTTTTAATTCTCACCGGCAAGGCTAACCTTCTCTGAACCGGGATTATTTAGCCTCCGTACAAAGTGCCAGTAAGTCTTCTAATTGTGCTGTGGCTACACATTCTACCGTATCAGCGGCTCCGTAGTAAATCTTTACCTCTCCGTTCGGCTCTAATATCATTCCTCCCGGGAAAATAACATCCTTACGGAAACCGTGATCTGACTCAAAAGGTAAATCTGTTGCAATCAAAGGTTCCTTGGACATACCAATTACCTTTGAAGGATCCTCTAAGTCTAACAGCATAATGCCTGCTGTATAACGCTTCTTCCAGCTTCCTTCCCATCCATTCTTTCCGCGGTCATCAGAAATATCCACTGCATGGAAGGTGGTAAGCCAGCCCTTTTCGGTTCGAATCGGCGGTGCTGCCGGTCCAATCTTATCATTAGCAAACGGAACATCCTCCACACCCAATACCAGCTGTGACTCTCCCCAGAATTTCAAATCCGGTGATTTGGACATCCAAATATCGAATCTGTCTCTTCCGCCACGACTATAAATAGTAAACGGTCTTTCCAATCTCACATAGTAACCGCCGATTTTCTCCGGGAACAGTACCATGTTACGATTATCCGGTACAGAAGCACTGATAATCTCCAGTTTTTTAAAATCATCTGAAACAGAGGCAATGCAGCCCTGTATTCCATGGCTGGTATCCATGGCAAGACACAGATAAGGCTTCCCGTCAATCAGGGTGATTCTGGGGTCGTAAAGTCTCTTAAGTTCTCCGTCCAGTCCTTTATTATCAAAGAGAGGCTCACCACATACCTTCCAGCCGTCAATGCCGTTGTCACTGTAAGCCACTCCCACAGAGGTATAAAACCTATCCGGGAATGTTTCCTCTGTTGCTCCATAGTCATTACGAAATACCATGACATACTTTCCGTTGAATTTCACCACACCTGCATTGAAAATCAACGAAGCTTCATAAGGAATGTCGTCCTTGGTAAGCACCGGTTTCGTTAGTTTGTTAATACATGCTGCTGATTTGAATT
>CAYOHU010000113.1:0-6101 GCA_964403845.1 uncultured Acetatifactor sp. | reverse complement strand
TGGTCATGACTTCCGAAGGCCGTGAAAAGTTTGCGGTTGCCACTGAGCGTGCGTATACGAAGGGAGAGACACTGGGCATTTATTTTGATGGCAATATTATCAGCGCACCGTCTGTAAATAATGTACTTACAGACGGTAAGGCACAGATTTCCCCGATGGAGTCAAGAGAGAGAGCGGAAGAGCTGGCATCCTATATCCGAATCGGTGGTCTGAAGCTGGAATTGGAAGAATTACACTCAAAGGTTGTAGGCGCTCAGCTTGGAATGGATGCGATCAAGACCAGTCTTTTGGCGGGCGTAATCGGACTTGTTATGGTGATTGTGTTTATGATTGCAGTATATTTTATCTCCGGTGTTGCATCTGCAGTGGCATTATTGCTGTATGTGGCTTTGTCAGTGCTGCTGATCAGAGGGTTTGACATCACGATGACGCTGTCCGGTATCGCGGGTATCATACTGTCCATTGGTATGGCTGTAGATGCAAATGTAATTATTTTTGCCCGCATTCGGGAGGAGCTGGCGACGGGAAAGACCGTTAAGAGTGCAATTAAGCTAGGGTATGATAAGGCATTTTCAGCAATTATAGACGGTAATATCACCACATTGATTGCGTCCGCTGTGCTTTGGCTGATCGCACCCGGTACCGTCAAGGGATTTGCGCAGACTCTGGCGATTGGTATTGTGCTGTCCATGTTCACAGCGTTATTTGTCACCAAATATCTGATGCAGGCACTTTACGCAATCGGATTTCGGTCTGAAAAGTGGTATGGTGTCGGTAAAGAAGTTAAGAGCATTGATTTTTTGGGCAAAAAGGGAATTTTCTTTGGAGTGTCCTTGGCAGTCATAGCTGCCGGATTTGTTGTGATGGGTGTGAACAAAGCAACAACAGGTGATGCCCTGAACTACAGTTTGGAATTTAAGGGCGGTACTGTTACAACGGTAACCTTTGAGGAAATGAAAACACTGGAAGAAGTAAATAGTGAAATTGTTCCCTTGATTGAAGAAATTACGGGAAGTGCAGTACAGATTCAGACAGTGCAGGACAGCAGTGAGGTAATCTTCAAAACAGGTTCCTTGGATGTGGACACCAGAGAAGAGCTGAATCAAATGTTTATAGAGAGCTTTGGCGTGGAGGAATCGAAGATTCTTTCTGAAACAATCAGTTCGACGATCAGTGATGAGATGAAAACAGATACGATTTTGGCAGTTGCAGTTGCCATTGTATGCATGCTGCTTTATATCCGCATCCGATTCAGTGATATCCGTTTTGGCATCAGCAGTGTTACGGCATTGCTTCATGATGTGCTTGTGGTATTAGGATTTTATGCTGTGGCCAGAGTATCCGTCGGCAATACATTTATTGCGTGCATGCTGACAATCGTAGGTTATTCTATTAATGCAACAATTGTAATTTTTGACCGTGTACGCGAGAATATGGCAGAGAATACCAAGAGAGAGGAACTGAAGGAGATCGTGAACAAAAGCATTTCCCAGACCTTGTCCAGAAGTATTTTCACTTCGCTGACTACCTTTATCATGGTGGCATGTCTGTATGCTCTGGGTGTGACCAGTATCCGTGATTTCGCACTGCCTTTGATGGTAGGCATCGTGTGCGGTGCATATTCCTCTGTATGTATTGCAGGTGGACTGTGGTATGTGCTCCGAAAAAAATTTCCTCCCAAGGTGGAAGAGGAGTAGTTTCTGACTCCTATGTGCCTGTGTGGGAAAAGTGAAAAGAACAAGGCATCCGTTCATACTCATATTACGCTGTAGCTTCGAATAGGTTATATGGACACGAAAATTAGATCAGGAGGATTGTAGATGCATTCACCGTTGGAAATTGCGAAAAATTTTGTGGAAATAGGAATACATAAAGTACGGCTGTCGGCCTTTAAGATGCTATTGTTGGGTGTGTTTGCCGGTATGTTTATAGGCTTTGCCGGTATTTCGGCAACCACAGGAGGGGCTACAGTAGAAAACGCTTCAATGTCCCGTTTGGTCAGTGCTTGCCTGTTTCCGGCAGGAATGGCGATGGTCATCGTAGCGGGTAGTGAGCTGTTTACCGGGAATAACCTGATTATTCTTTCTGTGTTAGAGAAAAAGGTTAAGGTTTATGAAATGCTAAAGAACTGGTTTTTTGTGTTCCTTGGAAACTTTATCGGCGCAACAGCAGTTGCAGGGATGGTAGTATATGGGCATGTGCCTGATTTGTTTGGAGGAAGGCTGGCGGATAGTATTGTGAATGCGGCAGTGCTTCGTGTAAATCTGTCCTTTGTTGATTCTTTTATCAAGGGAATCCTTTGCAATGTTTTGGTGTGTATTGCGATATGGTCCGCATTTGCAGCGAAGACGGTTTCGGGTAAGCTTCTGATGAGTTTCTGGCCGGTTATGACATTTGTGCTCTGTGGATTTGAACATAGTATTGCCGATATTTATTTCTGTATGGCGGGTATTTTTACGGCACAGGAGTACGGAATCGCAGCAGAAGGGCTGACGATTGCCAGCTTTTTGTTGAAGAATCTGCTTCCGGTTACGTTGGGAAATGTGATAGGCGGTGCCGGAATTGTCGGAACCGGATATTGGTTGATGTATCTGCGTCATACTCCGCTTTACAGTATGCCCATTGAGGTGGAGCAGGAAGAAATCGATATTGCAGAAGAGTATTAATGGATTTGGAAAGTGCTGAAAGCACGTTTTTAGCAATGGGCTCTGAATAGTTACAAGAATATTTACAAATACAAAAAATGAATAAAGCCGGACAAGTAAGGGGGTTATTTATGGAACAGCAGATTTTTACCAATGAAGTAATTTTATCCTGGCTTCAGTATTATGCCAAGAACACCACATTAGACCTGGAGCATGTCAAGATTATTGATATTACGAAAAAAAACAAAAATATTATTCCTACGGTCGAAGCACACAAGACTACTATGGTATTTACGAATGCCGGTATTGATGATATTTTCTATCGCTTGTGGAATGCAGGGTTGGGGGATTGTGATGTTTGGTACAACGAAGGTTCTGATCCTTCCGGGGTAATTCTGAATCAAAAGGTAAGGGATATGATCGATCGGGGAATCAATGCGTCGGCCGGGATGCTGATCGTCAATCCGAATGCCAGAAATACCGCGAAAATCGGACTCAGCAATGAAATGTTCCAGCGTGGCTCCATTCGCTATGTGGGCAGTGAAATCCGTGCCATCATATTAAATAAAATGAGAGTTGCACCACAGGATGATATCTGTGTGATCGGAGGTGCAAGTATTGCCATAGAGGCAGCACTGCTGGCACCGGAGGGAACAGTGATTGCAGTTGAATACAATAGTCAGGACCGAGCTACCTTAGAGGACAATGTAGCGCATTTTGATCTGCATAACATAAAAGTGATTGATCACATTGATGCGGAGAATATGAAGGATGCTCCCGTGCCCTCTCTGGTATTTCTGGTTGCCTCCGCCAGCACAGATCAGGAACTGGAGTTTTTAACAAGCATGAATCCGAATATCAATGTTGTCATTTATACCTTGGATTTCAAGGTCGCAGCCGGGATTACAAATACGCTGCAGAAGCTGGGGCTGACAGATGTGAATACCATTCAGGTTGCAGTATCCAAGCTGGGAAGCAACAACACCTTCAAACAGGAGCCTGCTCCGTGGATTATTACGGCAAAAACACGCAGTAATGATTAGAGTGCAGATACTTCTTTTATGTATCATGCGTGACCTAGTTGTAATTTATTTATTGACACTTGAGGAAATTTGTCAGAAAAATTTGTAATAATACTGGAAATATACGTGCAATAGTGTTATAATTGTCTCATAGAAGCTGAATGACGGAGGTGTATTTGCTAATGAGTAAAAAAGAGAAAGACACAAAAGACAGAAGTACAAAAGACAGAACCGTTAGAGAAATGGATACAAAGGTAAAAAGCACGAAAGCTAAAATTGCAAAAACCAAAACGGAGAAAGCCAAAAAGTACGCGACGAGCATTAAAGGAAGATTGCAGCATGATATTACCATTCTGATTGCAGTTGCCGTTAGTGCAATGGTGATAGCTGCTACAATTTTGAATTGTACGAGTACGGTAACGACTCTTGAGAGAGATTTGCTTACCACAGCCAAGGTTACAGCGGAGCGGGTATATCAGGAATTGCAGGTGACTCAGGCAGTTGTTACGGAGCTTGGTAAGAACAACAAGATTACCAGTACGGCTTACACCACAGATAAGCAGAAAGAGGAGTATATCCAGGAAAAGGTAGCTGATTACGGCATGGTATACGGTGGGCTTATCGATACGGACGGAGTTGATAAGGCTGATGGAGTAGACTACAGTGGTTATGAGTTCTTTCAACAGGCAGTAACCGGCAAGGACGGAATCTCTGATCCGGTTGATATTATGGGTAACGGAACAATGAGTGTCGTGATTTCAGCACCTGTGTGGGAATTGGGAAAAGCAGGTACTACCGTCAAGGGAGTGGTATTTATGGTAGCACCTCCGAATTTCCTGAGTGAAATAGCAGCAGCTGTGCAGCTCAGTAATAATTCAAACTGCTATATGCTTGACTCACAGGGTACAGTTATCGGACATACGGATGCAAGTGTTGCGGCAGCACGGGAAAATGCTATCGCAATGGCAGAGTCGAAGCTTTCTTTGAAATCCAGAGCTAAGATGGAAACGAAGATGATAGCCGGAGAAGAGGGTTGTGGAATCTACGTGCAGGGTCTTGGCTTGAACATTATGACATATGCACCGATTTCGGGAATTGACGGATGGAGTGTTGCATTGAAAGCACCTCTTACCGACTTCTTAGGCTCCACTATGGTATGTATCGGTGTCGCTTTGGTGATAGCTGCTCTTGCATTTGTGATTGGCAGAAAGGTATCTAAAGAAATTGGAAATGCTATCGGTACTCCGATTGAGCTTTGCGCTCAGAGACTGGCACTGCTGGCGCAGGGAGATTTACATTCTCCTATGCCGGAGATTAACACCAAGGACGAGACGCATATTTTAGCAGAAGCAACGGGATCTTTGGCAGAGAGCCTGAAGAAGGTGATCGAGAATGCAGATTACGTCTTAGGCGAGATATCGGAAGGAAATTTTGCTGTGGATGCCGATAAGGATGAATATTATGTAGGTGAGTTCCATGGATTGATAGAATCTATGAGAAAGCTGTGCAGTGGATTGAATAGAACCCTGCGGAATATTGCTGAAGCAGTTGAACAGGTTACGTTAGGAGCCACACAGATGGCAGAGACAGCACAGGGATTGGCAGAAGGTGCAACAGATCAGGCGGGATCGGTTGAAGAGCTGCAGGCAACAATAATCAATCTTACCAATATTGTTGAGGACAGTACAAAAGCACTCAGTGAGTCCTACCAGCTGGCTAAGGATTACCAGAAGCATGCTATTGCCAGCGGTGAGGAAATGAATGATTTGACTCTGGCAATGGAGAGTATCACTAACACCTCAAAACAGATTAACGATATTATTGAGGATATTGAGGATATTGCTTCTCAGACGAATCTGCTTTCCTTAAATGCAGCTATTGAGGCAGCTCGTGCAGGTGAGGCCGGAAGAGGGTTTGCGGTTGTTGCAGATCAGATACGTAAGCTTGCAGAGGATAGTGCACAATCAGCAGTTCGTACCAGAGAATTGATTGAGGCATCACTTCAGGAGATTGAAAAAGGAAATCACATTACGGAGAGAACCAGAGAATCCCTGATGAAGGTTGTGACAGGAATGGATGTTTTGGCCGGTGAGTCCCAGAAGGCAATGGATAACTCACAGATGCAGGCAGAAGCTATGGAACAGATTGAGTCGGGTATTGAGCAGATTTCCGGTGTTGTACAGAACAACTCAGCAACAGCAGAGGAAACATCTGCTACCAGTGAAGAATTGTCCGCTCAGGCAACAAATATCAATGAGCTGGTTGCAGCATTCAAGCTTCGCGATGAAAAATAAGTGGGCTGAACAGTTTCAATAAATTATACTTATATCTATAAGAGATTTAACTCCCTCCTTCGGTGATTCCGGGGAGGGAGTTTTTTGTAAACCTGTAAATACGCAAGGACGTTATATAAAAGGAAATGAATGGATATAAG
>CAYOHU010000112.1:0-6194 GCA_964403845.1 uncultured Acetatifactor sp. | reverse complement strand
ACTTTATCTACGGTGAGAGGGAATCAGCGTGTCACCAGCGATAATCCGGAAGCAACCTATGACACCCTGGAAAAATATGGTCAGGATTTGGTGGAGAAGGCAAGAAATCAGAAGCTTGACCCGGTAATCGGCAGAGATAATGAGATCAGGAACATTATCAGAATCCTTTCCCGTAAAACCAAGAATAATCCTGTGTTAATCGGAGAACCCGGTGTTGGTAAGACAGCGGTGGTGGAAGGACTGGCACAGCGTATCGTAAGAGGAGATGTGCCACAGGGTCTGAAGGATAAGAAGGTCTTTTCGTTGGATATGGGTGCATTGGTCGCAGGTGCAAAGTATCGCGGTGAGTTTGAAGAGCGTCTGAAGGCAGTGCTTGATGATGTAAAGAATAGTGAGGGGAAGATCATTCTGTTTATCGATGAGCTTCATACGATTGTAGGTGCCGGCAAGAGCGATGGTGCATTGGATGCAGGCAATATGCTAAAGCCTATGCTTGCCAGAGGTGAGCTGCATTGTATCGGAGCTACCACCTTGGATGAGTACAGTCAGTATATCGAAAAGGATCCGGCATTGGAGCGCCGTTTTCAGCCGGTTTTGGTGGATGAACCCACAGTGGAGGATACGATTTCCATTCTGCGTGGTCTGAAGGAGCGATACGAGGTATTCCATGGTGTGAAAATTATGGATAATGCCCTTGTCAGTGCAGCGGTACTTTCTAATCGCTATATTACGGACAGATTTCTGCCGGATAAGGCCATCGATCTTGTGGATGAGGCATGTGCCCTGATTAAGACAGAGCTTGACAGTATGCCTACGGAGCTGGATGAATTACAGCGTAAAATTATGCAGATGGAAATTGAGGAGACGGCTTTGAAGAAGGAGGATGACAAGCTCAGCAGGGAACGTCTTACGAATTTGCAGAAGGAGCTTGCAGAATGGAAGGAAGATTTTGCAGGCATGAAGGCTCAGTGGGATAATGAGAAGGCGTCCGTGGATAAGCTTTCCAAGCTCCGTGAGGAAATCGACCAGATTAATAATGAAATTCAGATTGCACAGCGTGAGGGCAATCTGGAAAAGGCAGCCGAGTTGAGCTACGGCAGGCTGCCGGCGTTGAAAAAGGAGTTAGAGCAGGCTGAAAGCGGAATTGGTGAGGAGGATTTGTCTCTGGTGCATGAGAAGGTCTCAGAGGATGAAATCGCCAAAATTATTTCCAGGTGGACCGGCATCCCTGTAGCAAAATTGACGGAGAGTGAGCGGAATAAAACCTTACATTTGGACGAGGAACTTCATAAACGTGTCATTGGACAGGATGAAGGTGTGACCAAGGTGACGGAGGCGATTATACGTTCAAAGGCCGGCATCAAGGATCCATCCAAGCCCATCGGGTCATTCCTGTTTCTTGGTCCCACCGGCGTGGGAAAAACGGAGCTTGCAAAATCTCTGGCAGCCGCATTGTTTGATGATGAAAACAATATGGTGCGTATTGATATGAGTGAGTATATGGAGAAATATTCTGTGTCCCGTCTGATCGGAGCGCCTCCCGGATATGTGGGATATGAAGAGGGCGGTCAGCTGACCGAGGCTGTGCGCAGAAAGCCTTACAGTGTGGTTCTGTTCGATGAGATTGAGAAGGCACATCCTGATGTGTTTAATGTGCTGCTGCAGGTACTGGATGACGGCAGGGTTACGGATTCCCAGGGAAGGACTGTTGATTTTAAGAATACCATTTTGATTATGACCTCCAACATTGGTGCGGATTATTTGCTGGATGGTATTGAGGCAGACGGAAGCATCCGACAGGAAGCAGAAGAGGCAGTTATGAATGAGCTGCGTGGTCATTTCAGACCGGAATTTTTGAACAGGCTGGATGAGACGATTTTGTTTAAGCCATTGACCAAGGATAATATCGGCAGCATTATTCATCTAACCGTGGCTGATCTGAATGCTCGGCTGGCGGACAAGGATCTGAAGATTGAACTCACGGAAGATGCAATGCAGTTTATTGTGGATAATGCTTATGATCCGGTATATGGTGCACGTCCGCTGAAACGCTATATTCAGAAGCATGTGGAAACGCTGGCTGCAAAGCTGATATTATCGGATCAGGTAAAGGCCGGGGATACCATTTTGATAAAAGTGGGAAACGGCATTTTACAGGCCGTTGCGAGATAACGGAACGCATCAAGGGTTTCCGAGAAAGGGTTTCCGTGAAAAGAAAAAGCTTGTGTTTCTTGGAAACGCATGCTATACTTGACACTAATGTTCAAGCAATGATGAGAGAAATCATGAACAACAGTAATGGTTTCTCTTTTTTTGTGCAAAAGGAAAGCTGTATGCTCGAAAAGTGAGGATAAAAATGAATAGAATGGAAGAAAATGATACTATGCAGGATGAAATTTTAACAAACGATACTGAGGAAACGGAAGAAAGTAATATTGCCACCATAGAGCCATTACTTGACGATAGAATTTTGCGTGCGATTAGGGAGATGGGATTCCAAAAGCTTTCGCCGATTCAGGAGCAGGCAATCCCCTATCTGCTTGAGGGAGAGGATATTATCGGACAGGCGCAGACCGGTACCGGAAAGACCGCGGCATTCGGTATTCCTGTCATTCAGAAAGTGAATCCGGAGCTTCGCAAGCTGCAGACAGTCATTCTCTGCCCGACCAGAGAACTGGCAATTCAGGCGTCGGAGGAATTGCGCAAGCTGGCAAAATATATGCATGGAATTAAGGTGCTCCCTGTCTACGGAGGTCAGGAGATTGGGAAACAGATCAGTGCGCTTAGGGGTGTCCAGATTATCGTGGGTACGCCCGGACGTGTGATGGATCATATGCGTCGTCATACGATTAAACTGGAGCATGTGAACATGGTAGTGCTGGATGAAGCGGATGAAATGCTGAACATGGGCTTCCGTGAGGATATGGAGCTGATTTTGGGACAGATTCCCAATGAGCATCAGACGGCATTGTTTTCCGCTACGATGCCTCAGCCCATTCTGGATATTACCAGCCGTTTTCAAAAGGATGCAAGACTGGTGAGAGTGGCAGCGAAGGAGCTTACGATTCCGTTGGTAGCGCAGAGATATTATCGCGTGAGAAGTGAGTATAAGGATGCTGCCTGTGTGCGATTGCTTCAGTATTATCAGCCGAAGCTTTGTCTGATATTCTGTAATACCAAGAAGAAGGTGGATGAACTGGCGGAGGTGCTGAAGAAGCAGGGATTTCAGGCAGAAGGTCTGCATGGTGATATGTCTCAGCATCAGAGAGATGTGGCAATGGGACGTTTCCGCAATGGCAGTACGAATATTTTGATTGCGACAGATGTGGCAGCCCGGGGAATTGATGTGGATGACGTGGAGGCGGTAATCAATTACGATATTCCTCAGGATATCGAATATTATGTGCATCGCATAGGAAGAACCGGACGTGCCGGCAGAAAGGGGCGTTCCTTTACCTTCGTAAATCATCGTGAAATGTATAAGATACGTGAGATTGAGCGTGTGTGTCGTACCGAAATTGAAGAAAAGAAGCTTCCGGGAGCCGCAAAAGTGATGCGTGCAAAAGCGGATAAATATCTAAGCCGGGCGTGGGAACTCCACGAGCATGAAGACATGGAACTGATGAAAAAGCTTCTTCAGCGCAAGCTGGAGGAAGAGGAATGTGACGCGTTGGAACTGGCGGCTGCTATGTTGAAAATGCAGATGGGTGACATGGGAGAAGAGATTCCGGAGGAAGAGGGCCCCGGCAGACGTTATGGAAATCGTAGCGACAGAGACCGCAGAGAGGGTCGCCGCGAGGAACGCGGAAGAAACCGTGGCGACAGAGACCGCAGAGAGGGTCGCCGCGAGGAACGTGGAAGAAACCGTGGTGACAGAGACCGCAGAGAAGGACGCCGCGAGGAACGTGGAAGAAACCGTGGTGACAGAGACCGCAGAGAGGGTCGTCGTGAGGAGCGGAATATCGGTTTTGCATTGCCCAAACGTAAAAAATAGGTTACAATATAGGAAGCGATAACGTGTCATCAGGAGAAAAGTCCGGATGCAGCACGGAGGGAGTAGGAGGTAGCTATGAGAGTCGGCATGGGATATGATGTCCACAGACTTGTGGAGGGAAGAGAATTGATTATTGGAGGTGTGACGATTCCTTATGCAAAGGGATTATTGGGACATTCCGATGCGGATGTATTATTGCATGCCATTTCCGATGCATTGCTTGGTGCTGCGGGATTGGGGGATATTGGCAAGCATTTTCCGGACAGTGATCCTGCGTACAAAGGAATTTCCTCCCTTGTCTTATTGGAAAAGGTGGGAGCACTTTTGGAGGAAAAGGGCTTTTTAATTGAGAATATCGATGCTACAATCATTGCGCAGGAGCCCAAGATGCGTCCCTATATCGACAGTATGCAGGAAAATATTGCAAAAGCCCTTGGGGTAGATGTGAGTCAGGTGAATGTGAAGGCAACTACGGAGGAAGGTCTGGGCTTCACAGGTGCGGGGGAGGGAATCTCCTCACAGGCAATCTGTATGCTGACCAGCCCGTTTGATTTGACGCTGCAGCCTATTCAAAACGGATGTGCGGGGTGCAGTGGCTGCAGTAAAAAATAGGTTGACAAAAGTAATGGAATTGCATATTCTGTAAAGGAGTATGTAAATCATATGTGAGAGCATTGATCGAAGAGAGTACTTTTCGGGAAAGGTATCAGAGAGGAGCTGCCATTGGCTGTGAGCGGTTCTTGCCGGAGGAAAAGGAAGTGCATTCGTGAGCTGATTCGGGGAACGTGCAAAAGGGATTCTGTGTTTTGCACAGAAGAACGCCGGAGTGAGTTCTTCTCCGGGAGTATCCGGATCCGTGTGTGCGCGTTAAGCATGTTGAGAGAAAGACTACATGGTCTTTAAGTAGAGTGGAACCGCGGATAAATTCGTCTCTGTGAACGAGTTTGTCCGCTTTTTTTGACTTAAAAGCATGTAACGTTAGTCCCTGACCGGACTCTTTGTTCTTGTGTGGGAAAGAGGTAATATATGGGAATTATCAGCATTATCAAGGAAGAAATTCAAATCATCAGAGAAAGGGATCCTGCGATTCATTCCTCCATGGAGGTGTTTCTGTATCCCGGTTTCAAAGCGATGATGCATTATCGTGTCGCTCACAAATTGTATGAGAAGCAGCATTATTTTCTGGCGAGATATGTCTCCCAGAGAGGGGTGCGCAAGACCGGAATTGAGATCCATCCCGGTGCGAAAATCGGGAAAGGCTTTTTTATTGATCATGGCAATGGAGTAATCATCGGAGAGACTGCTATCATTGGGGATAACGTAACTCTGTATCAGGGAGTTACGCTGGGTGGTACCGGTAAGGAGCATGGGAAGAGGCATCCGACCATCGGTAACAATGTGATGATCAGCGCAGGTGCCAAGGTACTGGGTTCCTTTAAGATAGGGGATAATTCCAAGATAGGGGCAGGAAGTGTGGTGCTGAGCGAGGTTCCGCCGAATTCCACTGTTGTGGGGGTGCCGGGACGCGTGGTGAAGCGCAATAACGTGGCATTGCCTCAGGAGACCCTGAACCAGACAGACCTGCCTGACCCTGTGAAGGAGGATATTGCCGGCCTACAGAAGGCGAATGCAGAGATTATCAATCGTCTGCTGGAGTTGGAGGAAGAACTGAAAAGAAGAGAAAGCAGAGAAAAGGAGAAAGAAAACCATGAAGCTATATAATACGCTGACCAGAACAGTGGAAGAATTTGTACCTAATGTGGAGGGTAAAGTGAACATGTACACCTGTGGACCTACCGTGTATCATTTTGCCCATATCGGGAATCTGAGAAGCTATATTATGGAGGATGTGCTGGAGAAAATATTGCGCTATGCGGGCTATGACGTGAAGCGTGTCATGAACATCACAGATGTAGGGCATCTGTCTTCTGATGCGGATACCGGAGAGGATAAGATGTTAAAGGGTGCAAAAAGAGAGCATAAGACGGTTATGGAAATTGCGAAGTTCTACACGGATGCATTCTTCTCTGATTGCAAAAAATTGAATATCAAGACGCCTGATGTGGTTGAGCCTGCCACAAACTGTATTGACAGCTTTATCGAAATGATTCAGGTTCTTTTGCAAAAGGGTTACGCCTATCAGGCCGGTGAAAATATCTACTTTGATACCTCCAAATTAAGCACCTATTATGTGTTCGGG
>CAYOHU010000111.1:0-6200 GCA_964403845.1 uncultured Acetatifactor sp. | reverse complement strand
ATTGTGATATTCTGAGTGGAAGTAAATTTTATTAGCCTACCCATCCTTTCCTGTACTTCTCGATTGCGAAACAAAAAAACATGTTTCACAATCGACTGGAACAGAAGAGGATGGGTAGGAGCAAGGAACGGAGATTACTATGCTGCCGGAACAGTTTTTAAACAGGATGCAGGGAATGCTGGGAGAGGAGTACCCGGCATTCCTAAATAGCTTTTCAGAGGAAAAATACCGGGCGCTCCGGTTAAATGCATTAAAGTACGCAGGGAACGGAGAGAATGCCGCTCGGCTTTTGGCTCCGGATGCAGGGGATATAAGCCCGTTTCACCTGACACCGGTGTCATGGGCAGAAAACGGATATTATTACGAAAAGGATGATCTGCCGGGGAAGCATCCCTACCATGAGGCGGGTGTTTATTATATACAGGAGCCCAGTGCAATGGCGCCTGTGACGTTGCTGGAGCCGCAACCGGGAGAGTACATATTGGATTTGTGTGCGGCGCCCGGCGGCAAGAGTACTCAAATTGCTGCGTTGATGAGGGGGGAAGGTCTTCTGGTCACCAACGAAATTCACCCTGCGAGAGCCCGAATTCTCTCTGAGAATATTGAGCGAATGGGGATTCGGAATGCCTGTGTAACCAATGAGACGCCACAGCATCTGGCACAGGTCTTTCCGGAATATTTCGACCGTATTCTGGTGGATGCACCTTGCTCCGGAGAAGGAATGTTCCGCAAAAACGAAGAGGCTTGCGAAGAGTGGAGTCTTGAAAATGTAGAGCTGTGCGGGAAGAGACAGGATGAGATTTTGGAGTGTGCTGCGCAGATGCTCCGACCGGGCGGAAGACTGGTTTATTCTACCTGTACCTTTGCACCCATAGAGAATGAAGGAAGTATCAGTCGATTCCTAAGAATGCATCCGGAATTTTCCATTATGGAGATCGATAAAAAAGGACTGGGGCTGGATGGAGATGGTGTTCCTGAATTTACGGATGATGGGGAGGATATCTTTGGCTTGCGCGCAACTCTGCGCCTGTGGCCTCATCGCATCAAGGGAGAGGGACATTACGCGGCAGTTCTGGTAAAGGAAGGGGAGGTACCGGCAGGCTATCATGCGATTCCGCTGCACGGAATCCAGACGGGCATTTCGGAAAAGGAATTGGGAGAATACCCTGCATTTGCCAAAGAGTTTTTACGTGGAAGGCTGAAAGGAAACTACGTAAAATTCGGTGATAACATTTATCTGATGCCGGAAAACATGCCGAATCTAAAGGGCTTAAAGGTGCTTCGCCCCGGTCTGCACATCGGAACGCTGAAGAAGAACCGTTTTGAACCCTCCCATGCCTTAGCACTGGCTCTTGCCCCTGAGGAGGCAAAAGCTGTGTGGGATTTGAGGTCTGCAGAGAGCACGGTAGAAGCTTATTTGAAGGGGCAGACCTTTGCCGCAGAGGGTCAGAAGGGATGGTACTTAATTTGTGTGGACGGTTTTGGCCTCGGTTGGGGCAAGCTTGCAGGTGGTGTCATGAAAAATCACTATCCCAAGGGCTTGCGGAGGAATTAATCCGTTTTGACAGAGAAGACGGAGCACAAGAAAAGGTGAGTATGCGAACAAAAATTATCTATGAAGACAATCAGATTATCATTGTCTATAAACCTGCAGGGCTGGCGACTCAGACTGCAAGAGTGGGACAACAGGATGTGGTCAGTGAATTAAAGAATTACCTTGCAGCAGCTCAGAAGGGAAAAGCACCTTATCTGGGCGTGATTCATCGATTGGATCAGCCTGTGGAGGGTGTGCTTGTCTTTGCTAAAGAGAGGCAGGCGGCAGCAGCCCTCACGAAGCAGCTTGGCACAGGTCTGTTGAATAAACGGTACTACGCGGTGATTTGTGGAAAACCCACTCAGAAATCCGGTGAGCTTGTGGATTATATGTACAAGAATGATGAAAATAAAGCGCAGATTGTTACAGCACCCACCCTGCAGGAGCTGCAGAGGCAATATCCGGATGCTAAAAGGGCGGTGTTACAGTATCGTATTATGAAAGAAATGTCCGCCGAAAAGGAGCTGTATATGGCAGATATCCACATTGATACCGGACGTTTTCATCAGATTCGTGCCCAGATGGCACACGCCGGAATGCCCCTGCTGGGTGACTGTAAATACGGAAGCCGGGCGTCGATAGCCCTGAGTAGGGAGTGTCACATTGAAAACGTGGCTCTGTGCGCGTACTGTCTGGAGCTTGTACATCCTTCTACCCGGAAAAATATGTCATTTGTTGTGGAACCGGAAAATATAGGTTTTTTGCAGAGTGATTCCAATTTTTTGTAATAGCTCATTTGCAGAATGTTAAGCTGCAGAATTTCTCATACTATCTGTAGGACAGAGCTATGGGAGGATGCTGCATGATGAAAAAATGGAAAACAAATAAATTATGGATACTGCTTCTTTTGACAGGAGCAGTATATTTTTTCCTCAAATTTCTGACACCTCTTATTGCACCGGTTTTGATTGCAATGCTATTTGTGACGATTTTTGGTCCTTTATTGAAAAAAATGCAGGATAAGCTGCGTATACACCGGCAGGTGGGAGCGATTATCCTGCTGTTTTTGGCGGCAATCCTGCTAATATGTCTATTGTGGATACTATTTTCATGGATTGTGGGAAGTCTGCCGGAATGGGTGGGAAGTCTGGACACATTGGAACAGGAGCTTGCCGGAGTGGTGCAGGCCGTTTGCCGGACCGTGGGAAAAGCGATTGGTGTGGATAGTACTTATTTGGAGGAGACATTGCTGCGCAACATCAATAATGGGATAGATTATGTGCAGTATCATGCAGTGTCCGGTATGCTGGCACAGTCATTGACCTATGTGAAGCTGATTACCGCACTGGGAGGATTTTTGGTAACCTTCATCATTGCGGCAGTTCTTCTGGCAAAGGATTATGATGATATTATGAACCGCATGCTGGACAGGGAAGAATATCATGTGCTGCTGGAGGTAATCTGCGGTATTATTCGATATATTGCAACCTTTGTGAAGGCGCAGCTGATTATTATCAGTATCATTGCAGTGGCAGCTGCCGTAACATTGGGGATATCGGGAATAAAATATGGGATGCTTTGGGGAATCCTTGCAGGCTTGTTGGATGCCCTTCCCTTTATCGGAACCGGAATTATATTGGTTCCCCTTGCACTTTTGCAGATTTTCTATGGATTCTACGGAAGAGCGATTGTCTGCATTGCTCTCTATATTGCATGCATTTTTCTACGTGAGCTGCTGGAACCCAGGTTAATCGGGCGACGTATCGGAGTGCCTGCTATTGCGGTGCTTTTGTCCCTCTACGCAGGAATTCAGCTATTCGGTGTCTGGGGAATTATCAAGGGACCTTTGGGCTTTGTGATTATTTATCAGACCTATGTAAGCCTGCAGAGGCGATATCAGGAGAATTTCAAATCGGACGGAGAGCCGATAACACAGCATTCTGTTGCGGAAAAAGAATTTGCAGAAAAAGGATTTGAAAAAGGATTGAAATAAAATATGGTAAATTCTGTTTTTTTGTGATATGATATAGAAAGGTGTATACCAATCAACTTATATGTTTAAGGAGGAAACGAAGATGGCATTTTTTGATACACTTGCAAGCAAGAGTAAGGATGTTGCTGAGAAGGCAAAGAAAATGGCGGAGGTTGCAAGCCTGAATGGTCAGGTTGGCACGAAGGAAACAGAAATTAAGAATGTATATCGCGAAATCGGTCAGGCTATTTATGCAAATAAGGAAGCTTGGAAAGAAGTAGATTTAAGCGAGTTATTCGGGAAGATTGAGGCTGCTGAGGCTGAAATTGCAAAAATAAAGGCGGAGATTCTGACACTTAGGGAAGTGAAAATCTGTACGCAGTGCGGCTGTGAGATTGACAAGGATGCAGCATTCTGTCCTAAGTGTGGTGCAGCAGCTCCCGTAGTGGAAGCTCCTGTAGCGGAAGAGGCAGTTGTGGATACCGTTGCTGAGGAGGTTGCGGCTGAGCCTGTTTCTGCAGTGACCGGGGAAGCGGCTCCTGCTGAGAATGTAACAGAATAGCAAGGATATGATGAGGCACTGGGTATTATCTTTGATTGGTATTTTGTGTGGATGTATTCTTCTGTGTGGTTGTGGAACAGAGGAATGGGAGCGACAGGTGATAGAGGAAGAGCTTGTGATCGATGGCCTGAAGGGGCAGTATGAGGTTCTTTTTCTGACGGATACGCACATTGTAGTTCCTGATGAAGCCGATTTACCACAGGTAAAGCAGAATGCAGAGCCCCGTTATGCGGAGTTTCGAAATGAGAAGGGTGTGCCTTCAGCCGAGCAGTTTGACGATTGGATAGTATATGCAAACGACGAGAAGCTGGATGGTGTTATCCTGGGCGGTGACATTATTGACTATCCGTCCGAAGCAAATGTCAGGTATCTGAAAAATCAACTGGATGAGCTGGAGATGCCATATATATATACCTTGGGTAATCATGATTGGACCTATCCGTGGGATTATATGACACAGACGGGGAAAGATACATATCTGCCTATGCTGGACGAATGTCTGGATGAAAATCCGGCAATTCATACCTTGGATTATGGTGAATTTGTGATTGTGGCTGTAGATAACAGCAGTAATCAGATCAATGTGGAGGCGGTGGCCGAGTGTGAAAGGATTCTGTCAGAAGGTAGGCCTGTTATCATTCTGTTACATGTTCCGATTATTACCCAATCCGTGCTCGGAAGAGCAAAGGAGGTTTGGGGAGAAGGGAACGGCGTAGTGTTAGGCGGCGGAAACTATGGTGGGATTTATCCGGATGAGAATTCGCAGAAATTCATGGATATGATTACGGCTCAGGGTAGTCCTGTGGAAGCAGTTCTGGCGGGGCATGTCCATTTCCTTGACAAAGATATGATAGACGGTTCGAAACCGGTTCTTCAGATTGTGGGTGAAGCCGGATACAAGGGAGCTGCTGTGAGACTACTGATAAAAGGAAACGAAGGATAGTAGGCGCTAAAAAGAGACAATTTTATACAATATATGACAAAAAGATTGACAACTTTACAAAAATTTGATATCATGTAGTAAATTTAAATTATGAGGAGGAACAATAAATGGGCGTAGCATCATTGGTTCTTGGCATTATTGCAGTTATAATCGGGTTGTTTTCAGCCGGTGTACTTGGATGGCTTGGTGCAATTCTTGGAATTGTCGGTATTATTCTTGGAGCACTTGGAAAGAAAAATACTGAGAAATCGGGAGTTGCGACAGCAGGTTTAGTGCTTTCTATTATTGGTTTAGTGCTCTGCTTAATCCTTTACATTGCATGTGTTGCATGTATTGGAGGCGCTGCTTCACTTTTCTAAAAAGAATAAGCAAAGAATAAGCA
Organism: uncultured Acetatifactor sp.; assembly: GCA_964403845.1. Lineage (GTDB taxonomy): Bacteria > Bacillota > Clostridia > Lachnospirales > Lachnospiraceae > Acetatifactor. The sequence goes on along the minus strand of CAYOHU010000111.1, from coordinate 807 downwards.
TAAGAAGCAAGGAGAATTCCTGAGATTTTCAGGGATTCTCCATTTTATTTATAGTGTTATGCCGGGAGAAATAAAGATGCATTTATATTTTGATTTATTTGGAAGAGAAGTTCCTTCTTATGGATTAATGATAGTTATTGGTGTGATAACGGCAAATATGATTGCACTGGTAATGATACATTATAAGAAACTGGATGTATATGATTTTATTATTTTAGAAGCGTATTGTTTTCTGGGAGCATTTATAGGTGCGAAGATGTTGTACCTAATTGTTTCGTATGATGAAATTGATTGGAGTAGATTAGGACAAATAGATTATTTTAATCAATTGATGCAGGGTGGATTCGTTTTTTACGGAGGCTTGATAGGAGGACTTTTGTTTGTTTATATGGCAGGCAGAATCCATAAAATTGAATCAAAAGAATACATAAATAATTTTATATTTCTTATTCCTTATATTCATGGCTTTGGCAGAATCGGATGTTTTTGTGTGGGATGCTGTTATGGGCTACCATATAGCGGTATAGGCGCAGTGAAGTTTCCCGGTAATTCATTTGCTCCTTCAAATGTATCATTATTTCCAATTCAACTGGTCGAAGCATTATTTTTATTTATGATTGCATTTATCGATGGTTACTTACTGATAAGAAAAGAATGGAAGTATACGGTAGAAACTTATCTACTGTCTTATGGTGTTCTCAGATTTGTATTAGAATATTTCAGATATGATGAAGCACGTGGATATTTTATGGGAATCACAACATCTCAATGGATTAGTATTTTTATAATTATTATTTGCTTATATGT
>CAYOHU010000110.1:0-6247 GCA_964403845.1 uncultured Acetatifactor sp. | reverse complement strand
TGAAGAATTATGTGGAGGTGCTGAAATGTGACAGATTCTATTTCTGCCTCGACAGGGAATTAAAATTCCTGAGCAGATTGCGGTGTCCGGATTTGACAATACATTTGAAGCACGAAATTCTGTTCCCAGACTTACTTCGGTAGATCGAGCCCTTGAAAATATTGGTAAGGAGGCAGTGCGTAAGCTGAAGAGATGCTTTGAGGGAAAGCATCCTGCGGAGAATGAGGTTTTCCCGGCTGTGCCTGTGTTTGCGGGAAGCTGTGGTTGTGAACGGGAGGAGGATGGTGAAATCAATAGTATTCGTCAGCGCTATCTGCAGGTAGTTGACCATTATGAAAAGCATTTGACAGAATGTAATATTATGATTGAGGATCTGAATGATTGTAAAAGCTTTGAGGACTTCCTGACCAGACTGAAGAATTATGTGGAGGTGCTGAAATGTGACAGATTCTATTTCTGCCTCGACAGTGAGCTGGTGGAGGACTTAAAACAGTCGGATATATGCGATGCAAACAGAAAATTCAAAAAGAATCTGCGAACCGTAGGCTACGCTAAGGAGATGGCGGTTCCCCTTGCGTTTGAAAGCAACAAATTTGTGGAGTATGAAGCATTTCCGTCGAAACGTATGCTGCCGTGGCAGTGTGAGGAGACGGATGGATGCCACGTGTTCGTTTTCTTTCCTGTTCATTTTCAGGATTACTGTCAGGGCTATGTGGTGATTGAAAACAGCGAATATGCCCTTAACAGCCCCCTTTTCAGAACATGGCTCATTAATCTTTCCAATGGATTGGAGAACCTGCGCAAACAGGCGGATTTGAAATATACATTGGGACGGTTGGACAGGCTGTATGTGATGGATTACCTGACGGATTTATACAATCGGTACGGATTCTCCCGCTATACGGCGGAGAACTTTCAGAACTGTGTGAGAGAACAAAGAACATTAATGATCCTGTTTGCAGATTTGGACGGCCTGAAAAAAATCAACGATATGTATGGTCATGATAAAGGGGATATTGCAATAAAGATGATAGCCGACGCTCTGAGGGAGGCCTGTGTCCGGGATGAGGTTTGTGCCCGTTTCGGTGGTGATGAATATGTGGTCTATGCTGCAGATTATGATGAAGAGAAGGCTGAAGATTTTTGCAGACGTTTTGAAAAAGCGTTGCTTCACTATAAGGATGTCTTTAAGCTTCCGTTTACCGTTAGCGCAAGTCTGGGGTACGAGGTGTTTGTGCCCTCACCGGAGGATTCGATAGACCAATATATAGAAAGAGCAGACCAGAAAATGTATAACAGAAAAAATAACAACAGACTACTTATTGATAATGTCAGAATTTTCTCATAAATCATAAAAAATACAAATAAATTAGCTATTTTTGCATTGTAATCTGATTATATTTATGCTAAAATAGCCTTATGATACAAATGCGGAAGCTGTAGACAGCTGTTTGTTGAGTAAATGGAGGGTACATATGAGCAGTGTACAACTATTAGACAAAACCAGGAAAATTGGAAAATTGTTACACAATAACAACTCCAGCAAGGTGGTGTTTAATGATATCTGTAAAGTGATGCGTGAAATATTGAATTCTAACGTGCTGGTAATCAGCCGGAAAGGCAAGGTTCTGGGTATCGGCAAATCTGACAAGGTTGAACCGATTAAGGAGTTGATAGACGAAGAAGTGGGCGGATTCATTGATAATATGCTGAATGAGCGCCTGTTGGGTGTCCTGTCCACAAAAGAGAATGTCAATTTGGCTACGCTGGGGTTTGAACAAATTGACACCAGCAGGTTTCAGGCAATTATTACGCCCATTGAAATCGCAGGAGAGCGTCTCGGAACGTTGTTTATCTATAAATGCGATGAACAGTACGATATTGATGATATTATTCTTTGTGAATACGGAACATCTGTAGTGGGCTTAGAGATGCTACGGGCTGTGAACGAGGAGAATGCAGAGGAGAATCGTAAGGTTACTGTGGTGAAATCTGCAATCAGTACATTATCCTTCTCAGAAATGGAAGCAATTACCCATATTTTTGATGAACTGAACGGAATGGAAGGTATTTTGGTTGCCAGCAAGATTGCTGATCGCGTGGGAATCACCCGCTCGGTTATCGTGAATGCTTTAAGAAAATTTGAAAGCGCCGGGGTGATTGAATCACGATCCTCAGGAATGAAGGGAACATATATTAAGGTGTTGAATGATGTGGTATTTGACGAGATAGAGGAGTTGAAACGTCAGAACCAGCGAAATTAATCGGATAATTCCAACAATTGCATAGGAAAATGGATTGATTTGTGTGTTGCGATAAAAGGATTTATTGTATGGAACAGTAGGTCCTTTTTGCTTTTTTTATAAAACGACACAATATGATGTATTTTGACATAATAATTGAAAAAATGTTGTGTTTTTGGAAAAATGAAATATAATATAATAGAGTGGATATAGAGAGGAGTTACCATATGATTAATACGAATGCTTTTGACTATATCAATATTTTAGATAAGGCTGCTGATGCCAGCTGGCTGAGGAACGAAGCAATTGCCAACAATATAGCAAATGCAACCACTCCGGGATATAAGCGTCAGGATGTGGAATTTGAAGCTGTGTTGCAAAAGGCCTTGGGCAGTAACCGGTATCAATCAATGGACTCTAAGGTTGGCAGTGTCACAACAGATATGCTGAAGCCGAGACCATATACGGACAGTGAAGGATTTTCCTATCGGTTGGATGGAAATAATGTTGATATCGAGAATGAGAACGTGATGTTGGCAGAAAACCAGCTGAAATATCAGGGGTTACTTACAAGTGTGAATCAGGAATTCGTCAATTTACAGTCAGTAATGAAATGATAGTTCGGACAGAGGAGAAGGAGAGAGGAGTATAGAGTATGAGTATGTTTTCAGCGTTTAACGTAAATGCATCCGGTATGACCGCTCAGAGATACCGAATGGATATTATTTCTGAGAACGTAGCAAATGCGCAGACGACCCGAACGGAGGATGGGACACCCTATCGCCGTAAGCTTGTTATTTTTGAAGAAAAGCCGGGACAGACGAGCTTCAGCAGAGTACTGGGACATGCCTCGGCAGGCTACAGCGGAAACGGTGTTAAGGTGACCAAAGTGTACGAGGATACCCGGACTGAGATGAACAAGGTATATGATCCTTCTCATCCGGATGCGGATGAAAACGGGTATGTTACATATCCCAATGTTAATATCATTACAGAAATGACGAACCTGATCGATGCCAGTCGTGCGTATGAGGCCAATGCGACAGCCTTCAACGCAAGTAAGTCCATGGCACTGAAGGGCTTGGAATTGAATAAGCAATGATTGACAGGGTGATAATACAGACGACGATATAGTGCGTGAGAGGAGTACATAAGATGGATTTATCAGCGATTAATAGCTTGAACGCATTGTCCTTAAATGGGATAAATGGCGTGAATGCAACCGATTTTACCGGCGTGTTGTCAGGAGAGACTAAGAAGACACAGGGTAACATGTTCGAAGCTTTTTTGAATACTGCAATTGATAATATCAATACAACTAACAGTTATCTGTCTGATGCAGAGAATGAGGAAATCCGATTTGCTCTGGGTGAGACGGAGAATACACATGATTTGATCATAGCTCTGCAGAAGGCATCTACGGCACTGCAATATACTGTTGCAATCCGTGATAAGAGCATGGAAGCATATCGCGAATTGATGCAGATGCAGATTTAAATTTCTAGAGGGAAAATAACGTGTCTGAGGGAGTATTACCATGGCAGATAAACTAAAAGAGATACCTGCGAAAATGCTTGCGTGGTGGAATCGGTTTACCAGCAAACAAAAGAGTGTCATTATCGGTATTGCGGCGGTAGTGGTGTTTACTTTTGCGATATTAATATATGTGATTTCCAAACCGCAGTATGAGACTATTGTGGTCTGCGATAGCGCAGCAGAGGCGGCGGAGGTTGTGGATATTCTGGAGGGAGCCGGGATTACTATCAAATCTTCAACGGACGGACTGGTAATCAGTGTGCCGGTAGAAATGGTGTCAAATGCCAACTGGGCACTGGGAACAGCCGGAATACTTCCGGATGATTATCCTAGCCTTGCAGATTATTTTTCGGGACTGGGTATGTCAGCCACTGCAGCAGATAAAGAAAAATACTATAAAGAGTATATGCAGAAGAAGCTGGAAGCGGATCTTGCGCGGATGAATAATATTAAGAGTGCTAAGGTGAATCTGGACATTCCCCAGCAGAACGGCACTCTGCTTGCACAGCAGCAGGAAAGCGCTGCCTTCATACAGCTGGAGTTAGACGGAACCTTTACGTCGGCACATGCGGTGAACGTGGCAAAGGCTGTGGCTACCTGCCTGGGCAATTCCACAACGGCAAACATTACGATTTTGGACTTTGATTCCAATATATTGTTTGCAGGAGGTGACGATTACAGTACTGCAGGAATAGCCAGCTCCATGCAGGAACTTCAAAATCAGGCGGAATCCATGGTAGCAAATCAGGTAAAGAAGGTCCTTCTTGGAACAAAGCAATATGACAATATTGAAGTCACCAGTCATCTTTCCATGGATTTCTCAGAGTATCAGGAAACGGTAAAGGAATATTATGCAAACTCCGGCAGAGAAGAAGGAATGCTTGCGCACAGAGACAGCTTTGAGTCAGAGAACGAAAGTGGGGTCGGCGGAACACCGGGAACGGATTCTAATGATAAAGACAGTTATATGTTCCAAAACGGAAGTGATTCTTCCTCAACTCAGACGGAGCTCAGTGAGGATTTTCTGCCAAATGAGTCCATGGTAAATAAGCTGACACCGGCGGGGGGAATCAATTATAAGAATTCTTCTGTTTCGATTTCTGCCATTACATATCGTGAGTACTATGAGGAAGAGGTGAGAAGTCAGGGACTTTTGGACGGCGGAATCACCTGGGAGGAATACAAAATAGCCAATAGTGGGGACAGAAAGCTTGAGGTGGATCCGGATTTTTACAGCATTGTAGCCAATGCCACGGGAATTGACGAGGAGAAAATTACCATTGTGGCTTACGAATCTCCGATATTCCATGACAAAGAGGCAATGCAGATTAGTTGGACCACGGTAGCCAGCGTTGTCACTTTTTTGGTGATTCTTGCTTTGCTTGCATTTGTAGTATTCCGCAGCATGAGCTCCAAGACAGCAACGGCAGAGGAAGAGGAACTGTCAGTTGAGAATCTTCTGCAGTCGGCTCCTCAGGAAGAACTGGAGGATATCGATGTGGAGGCGAAATCTGAAATCCGCAAGGTGATTGAGAAGTTTGTGGATGATAATCCGGAAGCAGCTGCGGCACTGTTGAGAAACTGGCTGAATGAGGATTGGGGTTAATCACAACGAAAAAAGGGGCATAAAACATGGCGATGATGAAAACTAGAGATGGCTCAATCTCGGGGTTACAGAAGGCAGCAATCCTGCTGATTTCTTTGGGCCCGGAGAGGTCTGCCGGACTTTTTAAACATTTGAAGGAAGAGGAAATAGAGGAATTGACGCTGGAGATTGCCAACACCAGAAGTGTTACGCCGCAATTGAAGGAAGAGGTTATCAATGAATTTTATGAGGTATGTCTTGCTCAGCAATATATTGCTGAAGGCGGTATCTCTTATGCAAAAGAGCTTTTGGAAAAAGCACTGGGTACGGAGAAGGCGATGGACGTGATTGGAAGGCTGACGGCTTCCCTTCAGGTAAAGCCCTTCGAATTTGTCAGAAAAACAGATGCGTCACAGCTGATCAACTTTATTCAGGACGAGCATCCGCAGACAATTGCGTTGATTCTTTCGTACCTCTCTGCCGGACAGGCTGCGATGATTATTTCGGCGTTGCCTCCTGACAGGCAGGCGGATGTAGCCAAACGAATTGCAGTTATGGATCGAACCAGCCCGGATGTCATTAAGGAGGTTGAGAAGGTGCTGGAGTCAAAGCTTGCAAGTCTGGTAAATCAGGATTACACGATTATAGGCGGTGTGGATTCTGTGGTAGAGATTTTGAATACTGTGGATCGCGGTACGGAAAAGCATATTATGGAGACTTTGGAAATCGAGGAGCCGGAGCTGGCGGACGAGATCCGAAAGAAGATGTTTGTATTCGAGGATGTTCTGCTGCTTGATGACAGAGCAATTCAGCGTGTCCTGAGAGATGTGGATAACAATGATCTGGCTGTTGCCTTAAAGGGTGCAAACGAACAGGTACAGAA
>CAYOHU010000109.1:0-6260 GCA_964403845.1 uncultured Acetatifactor sp. | reverse complement strand
CTGTAGGACTACGTTATTATTTTTTTGTACCTCTCGTATCTCAATCTGATATTCATCTCCTAAGCTTTCAGCAATAGCTTGTTTTAATTTTCCGGTAAATTCTTTTTTCTCCATATTAATTCCTTTCCTTCTATTATTGTGCACAAAAAAAGACAATGGTGCTCCCCTTGGGAGCATGTCCATTGTCTTACAAGTCTTAATAGTTATGAATCGCAGCGATTATACTCTGGACAGATATTCACCTGTTCTGGTATCAATCTTGATCACATCGCCCTGATCTACGAACAAAGGTACAGAAACAGTTGCACCGGTCTCTACAGTCGCAGGCTTAGTAGCACCTGTTGCGGTATCTCCCTTGAAGCCGGGCTCGGTCTCTGTAATCACAAGCTCAACAAACAGGGGGGGCTCAACGGAGAATACACTTCCGTTATGAGAACATACCTTACACATCTCGTTCTCTTTCACAAACTTAAGCGCGTCACCTACAGTTTCCTGATTCAAAGCAATCTGATCATAGCTTTCTGTATCCATGAAGTAATACAAATCACCATCAGAATATAAATACTGCATATCTTTTCTATCAATACGTGCCTGAGGGCATTTCTCGGTAGGTCTGAAGGTCTTCTCAACCACACCGCCACTCTTAATGTTTTTCAGCTTTGTTCTGACGAAAGCTGCGCCCTTTCCGGGTTTTACATGCTGGAATTCAATAATCTGGTATACATTGTTATCAAACTCAATCGTAATACCATTTCTGAAATCGCCTGCAGAAATCATAATCTATTCCTCCTAAAATTTTCACGTTATAATTCTTTAACAGTTTAATATAAAAATCCTCATATTTCAACTGTTTTTGAAAAAAATGTTTAAAAACTTGCAGCTATGACAAAATCAATCGCCTGAAGATACCCATTCAGCCCCTGACCGTAGATTTGTTTGTCACATACCGGTGCTGTGACAGAGACCTTGCGGAACTCCTCTCTCTTGGTAATATCCGAGATATGAATCTCTACCTTCGGCACCGTGATACTTGCAAGGGCATCGCGAATTGCATAGCTGTAATGAGTGTACGCACCGGGATTAATTACGATTCCCTGAGTCCCGTCAAAATACGCCTCCTGAATACGATCAATAATCCCACCTTCGTGATTGCTCTGAAATACCGTAATCTCAGTTCCTGTTTCTTCCGCCTTCCCGGCAATCAAATCCAAAAGATACTGATAGTCCTGATTGCCATACACGCTTTTTTCCCTAATTCCAAGGAAATTAAGATTTGGACCGTTGATCACCAGTATTTTCAGCTTCTCCGCCTTCTTTTCCGGATTGCCTCCAAGCCGCCTTTTCTCTTTCTCAGCTTCTTTCTCAGCTTCTTTCTCAGCTTCTTTCTCTGCTTTGTCTGACAAGCCCCTTCCTTCATCTTTTATCACTGCAACAATCTTTTCAACAACCTCATCCAGAGTCAGCTCATCCGTGTCCATCATCATATCAGCACAGTCTTCATAGGCTTCTTTACGTTTTTCCATTAACTCACGTATTTTGGACATGGGATCTTCGCATTGCAGGAGCGGTCTGGTATCATCATGTTTGATTCGTTCGTACACGGTCTCCGGCTTCGCTCGCAGATAGATTACCGTACCGCATTCCTTCAACAGCTGCCTGTTATACGAATCCATCGGTGTTCCTCCGCCAACAGAAATGATTCTGGAATAGGTTCTTTCCTTGATTTCTTCCAGCAATTCCGTCTCCAGTTGCCTGAAATGTGGTTCCCCATCCTCCTTAAAAATTTCATTGATGGTTTTGTTCTCTCTTCTCTCAATGAGCTTATCGGTATCTTCCACAGGAGTACGCAATCTATAGGAAAGCTTATATCCGACCGTTGTTTTTCCGCTTCCCATAAAACCGATTAATATAATATTTTTTCTTTGGTTCACTGTTCATTCCTCTTTTCTAATTACTGAATCCCCATGGCATCCTTCATACGTTCATAAGCCAGTCCTGCCAGCTCTGCGCTGACAGCATGACCTGTCCATAGTTCATAGGCGATAACCCCTTGATACAAGAGCATTTTCAAGCCCCCGTAGGCACGTCCTCCCTGTCTCTGCACCAGCTTCATAAATTTAGTACAGGATGGATTGAAAATCAAATCGTATCCTGTGTGTATTCTGCGATAGAAATCATCCTCTTCAATTACCGCAGCATCCACAACAGGATACATTCCTACACTGGTTGCCTGAATTGCAAGATAACGCTCTTTCACAGGAAGCTCTTTATAGGAATCCAATGACATTGCGTATGCAAATTTCTCACCTACAATGGTATTGACCTCATCCGCGATCATCTGCGCCCGTTCTACCGTTCGATTCAGCAGAATCACTTCCTCTGCCCTCTTCTCTGCAAGAAGCACAGCCACCGCTCTTGCCACACCACCGGCACCAAGAATCAGTACCTTTTCACCCTCCAGGGCTACGCCATCATCACACATCGCACGATACAAGCCTAACATATCTGTGTTATACCCCTTAAAGCCGTCTTCCAGTCGAACCAGAGTATTCACAGCGCCGATACGCTTTGCCAAAGGATCAATTTCCTTTAGGAACGGAATCACATCACTCTTGTAGGGAACTGTTACATTTAATCCCAGAAAATTCAAAGCATATGCTCCCTTCACCGCATCCCCTACAAAACCGGACGGCACATGAAAAGGCAGATATACCAGATTCTCACCGGTGGCATCAGCCAACGTATTATGAATTGCCGGGGACACTGTATGCTCCACCGGATTTCCCAGCAGACCGCAGGTTCGCGTATATCCATTAATCTCTGTCATCTCTCCGTCTCCTTCATCCGCGCTCTGCTATTGCTACTCGGACTTTTATGATAAAAATACAATACGATTCGTTCCAAATATCTCTTAAGTACAATCTGTATCTCTTCCTTGGGATGAATCGGCTTCACCAGATAAGTGATAATCCCCGTCTTCTTTGCCCCCCACACATCAGTGAAAAGCTGATCTCCCACAAACAAAGTATTCCCCGAAGTGGTCTTCATCAGCCCCATAGCCTTCTCATATCCGTCCTTTCCCGGTTTTCCTGCTCTGTATATATAAACAGACCCCACTTCATCACTGAACATTTTCACCCGGGGTTCCTTGTTATTGGACAGCAATACTGTTTGAAAACCGATTTCATGCAGGTGCCGGAACAGCACCTTTGCCCGTTCATCTGCCGGTGCACCATGGGGAACCAGTGTATTATCAATATCAAAAATAACCCCTCGATATCCCGACCGATACATTGCTTCATAATCTATCTCATATGCTGAATCCACTTCATAATCCGGATAAAAGGTTTCTAACATTTCGCACTTCCCTTTCCACTATACTAATGCATATAACAACAATTATGCTCAAATCGGCAATTGCTTCATCAGCCTGCCTCTACTTCAATATTTTACAATACCAAATCCACTCTGTCTTTAATCCGATATTCCGTAAAATAGCTTTCCTCCATAGGAATCCAGCATTCTTTAAACATCTTTAGCGCTGTTTCTCCGTCACGGTCACTGATTCGCTTCAGCTGTGTCACGGAATCCACATCAGAGAACACCGTCAGATCTGCGTAATCCCCAAATACAGGGTGCATACTGTAAGACCCTTCAACCACACAAAAATCCGAAGCTGCCACTGTCCGTTTTTCTCCCGGCTTCATTGTGCCGCAATCGAATCGTCTGTAGACAAAATTTTCCCGTTCCCGAAGGAAGGGTAAAACCTCCTCCCGAAACCTCTCATAATGGATGTTTCCTCCCGGTTGGGATAACCTCTTCGGTGTCCGAAGCTCCATGGGCAAAAAGAAATCATCCATATGGATGCATGCCGCACCTGTAAGCTCTGAAAGCATCTGCGCCATAGTACTCTTACCGGATGCGCATCTTCCGTCAATGGCAATGACAGACCTTCGTTCCTGCTTCGCTTCTGCCATCTTTTCCAAAATGGGAACTACTCTCAAATACTCACCGCATACCAATCGATATGCCGGATTCTCAGACTCTCGATACCTTTCACTGTGATGAACCGGCTCGGGATTCTGTTTCTCATATTTTTCCTTAAAATTCAGAAAATCCTCATATGAAAAGGGGAATTCATTCTTCTTTACAATCTCTGTTGCCTCATTCACATATTGTGCTAACCTAAGCTTCGGCAAATCGTCCGGACGCCTTTTCACACTGCCTACGAACATCCCAAACAACCATTTAGGGGGCAATCCGCGCCGCTTCCATGCTCTTAGGTTCACGCGATAAGTATTTTCGCTGATTTGTTCATACAACGCTTCGTCCTTGGGGGAAGCTGCCTGATATTCTCTCTCAAAATAAGCAAACGCAGCTTCCTCATCCTCCAATAAATGCTCTGCGCCAAATGCTGCCTGATACATCAGCTTATATACATCCTGCGGCTGCATAGAGGGATGCAATACTGCCTGCCGTCTTAAATATTCTTTCCATTCTGTCTTAGCCATCATTGTTTCTAAGCCCCTGATTTATTTTCATAACAGCTTCTTGGATATACTCAGATAATTTTCTGCTCTCCACACCTACTACCGTGGCATGATAGCGATTCATGGGAATCAGAAATAAATTCGCCTTCGCAGACGAAACTGCCTCTGCCATTCTTGGCGTAATCTCACCCAGCATGGCATTCGCCATTACAATTCCAATCGGACCCACAATAACATCTGCTCTACCGCAGTTATATACCACTGCATTCTCGCCGGTGGCTCCGTTTGCAGTGCCGCCCTTCATCATATTTGCCGTAGCTGTGGCGTTGGTTCCTACCGCAATCACTTCCGCTTGCGGACAAGCCTTTACCAGCTCTTCCACCAAGGCTTTTCCGACACCTCCACCCTGTCCGTCTATCACTACAATTCTCATATTTCTCCATTTCATGTGCACAATCTCCGTGCCCAAACCATCATCAATTTTTCTTACTGCATCATATCACGGGTATTCGGTGCTGTCAACGCAGGTGCTCTTGACAAATCCATTTATTCTGTTATGATGGATATGGATTTCACGAAGAAATGCGTTGCTCAGAAGAGCATTTTACGACCTGCAGATTAGCTCTATTTCCTGATTATCATGCCATGAAGGCAGTTGTCCTTTTAAAAAAGGACGGTGCTTCATGGTTTTTTTCGTCCATGAACTCATACCGTCCCTTACACTACCGCTAACGATTCGGAGGAAATAAAATGAAAACAAAGCATTCACTCAATAAAACTGTTACCACGGCAGTATGTATCGCACTCTGTGTAGTACTTCCCTTTGCGTTCCATATGATTCCCGAAGGAGGAACCTTATTCTCGCCCATGCATCTGCCGGTACTGCTGTGCGGCATTGTTTGCGGTCCTATTTACGGCGTACTCTGCGGACTGTCCGGGCCTTTACTATCCGGTTTTATCACAAGCATGCCCACTATGGCATACCTTCCGACCATGATGATCGAGCTTGCCATTTACGGACTGGTCACCGGACTCATGATGCGCCTAATCCATACCGGCAAACAGATTACTGATATCTACATCAGTCTGCTTACCGCAATGCTCTCCGGACGCATCCTCACCGGCATCCTAAGAGCTTTCATCTTCTCATCAGGTAGTTATTCCCTTAAGGCTTGGGCGACAGGATATTTTGTCACCTGTTTTCCTGCTATTATCATGCAGCTGGTTTTGATTCCGATTCTCTATGTTGCATTGCAGAAGGCCTCTCTTGTTCCGAACCGAAACAGCCTTGAAAGATACTAACTCCGTATGTCCACCCAAAGCCATCATTATCATATCTTGGAAATACATGAAAATGATAAAGTTCAATCTGCAACTTTATTAGAGGTCGCCTTAAAATTTGCGTGATTCTCTTCTGAATCATAAGTGTACTCCATGGTACATTGATAAAGTGCTCCATTGCTTGTATCCTCAATATATACTTGAACGATACCATTTCCCAGATAGCTAAGTTCACCGACAATGATATAATTCTGTCCCCAATCCTGACTTACGGGATACACAACACCATCACGAATAAATGCCAATTTCCAAGGGTTACCGGTTTCATCTGCATACTGAACAATACCCTCAAGACCATAGACCTTATCATCCGCATACACATAATCAGTAACTACGATTGATTCATCATCCATAGCAGCGGAGTTCTCTATGTCGTCAAACCACTCTATTACGGAATTTATCTCATCCACAATACGCACTTCTACATTT
>CAYOHU010000108.1:0-6310 GCA_964403845.1 uncultured Acetatifactor sp. | reverse complement strand
GAACAGTACAGCTGCAGAGAGGGGATGATATCATCCTGATGGGCTCAGCCACAGGCGTGGCAGCGGATGTTTACGAGGGGGAAGTGACAGAACCATGGATTTATGTGGAGGATTTTGGGGAGCATATGATAGTGGTGCGCGCGGATGCAGAGATGGGGATGTCCGGAGGCGGTCTCTTCGATGAAGAAGGACGTTTTTGGGGAATCCTTTGTGGGAAAAGCGTGGATCGGGAAGCAGCGGTGCTTCCGGTTTCTGTCATCAGGGCGTTATCCACCTTTTGTGAAGAACTTTATTAAGAAAAGTTTTCGACTTGAAATATTGACAAGTGCCCGGATATGGGGGAAAATAAGAAACAGTGAGTTAGTATAACCGAACGCAATTACGTAACGGAATATATATAGGAAAGGAATAGGATTATGACGAAAATTGATGTAGTATCAGGCTTTTTGGGAGCAGGTAAAACAACCTTGATAAAGAAGCTGTTGAAGGAAACGTTGGATGGCAGCAAGACGGTACTGATTGAAAATGAATTCGGAGAAATCGGTATTGATGGAGGCTTTTTGAAGGAGGCAGGCATAGAAATCAAAGAGATGAATTCAGGATGCATCTGCTGCTCTCTGGTAGGGGATTTTGGCACTTCCCTGAAGGAGGTGATTGCCACCTATGCACCCGAAAGGATTCTGATTGAACCCTCGGGAGTGGGTAAGCTTTCCGATGTGCTGAAGGCAGTAGAGGATGTGGCAGCAGAGCTTGACGTACAGGTGAATAGTGCTGTGGCTGTTGTAGATGCCACGAAATGCAAAATGTATATCAAGAATTTCGGTGAATTCTTCCTGAATCAGATTGAGTATGCAGGAACTATTATTTTAAGCAGAACCGGAAAAATCTCTCAGGAAAAACTGAATACCTGTGTGGAAATGATTCGTGAACACAACAAACAGGCAACCATTATCACGACTCCCTGGGAACAGCTGGAGGGGGCTGCCATTCTGGAAACGATTGAGGGCGCCGATAAGCTAGAGGATATGATGAAGGAAATGCTGGAGCATGTTCATGAGGAGCAGGAGCATCATCATGAGGAAGAGGATGAGCACTGCGGTCACCATCATGAAGAAGACGAGTGCTGTGGTCATCACCATCATGAGGAAGACGAGTGCTGTGGTCATCACCATCATGAGGAAGACGAGTGCTGTGGTCATCACCATCATAAAGAGGACGAGTGCTGTGGTCATCACCATCATGAAGAAGACGAGTGCTGCGAGCATGACCATGATCATCATCATGAGCATGGCGAGGAGTGCACCTGCGGATGTCACGACCATAATCATGATCATCATGGTCACCATCACCACGCAGATGAAGTCTTCACCAGCTGGGGAATGGAGACTCCCAATGTGTACGGCAAGGAAGAAATCAGTAATATTCTGACTGCACTGGACAGTGGGGAGTATGGTGTGATTTTGCGTGCCAAGGGTATGGTTCCTGCGGAGGATGGTACATGGATTTATTACGATTATGTTCCGGAAGAGCAGGAAATCCGCAGTGGAAAACCGGAAGTGACCGGCAAAATCTGTGTGATCGGTTCGAAGCTTGAAGAGAAAAAGCTGGAAGCTTTGTTCCGTAAGTAGAATTGCCCGGAATGAAAGGCGGTTGCTGAAATAAGAAAAGTAAGACAGAAAAATCATGTGGGAATCGGGAACGGAAACCAAGCTAAAAATCTAAATGAGAAAGGCGGCATAGTATGAAGCCGGTATATGTGATCAATGGTTTTCTGGAGAGCGGTAAGACGGAATTTATTACCTTTACTCTCGGACAACCTTATTTTCAAATTAAGGGAAAGACCCTGCTTATTTTGTGCGAGGAGGGGGAAAATGAGTATGATGATGGGCTTTTGAACAAAAGCCGCACGGAGGTGGAAGTGATTGAGGAGGAGGAAGACTTCACTCCCGCTCATTTAGTGGAGCTGGAAAAGAAGCATAAGCCTGATCGTATCATCATCGAATATAACGGCATGTGGAACTATAAGAATATGAAGCTCCCCTGGTACTGGAAGATAGAGCAGCAGATTACCACCATTGACGGTTCTACCTTCCCTATGTATTACACCAATATGCGTTCTCTGCTGGCAGAGATGGTACGTAAGTCTGAGATGATTATTTTCAACCGATGTGACGGAATTGAGGATTTGAACAGCTATAAGCGAAATATTAAGGCTGTGAATCCCTCTGCGGATGTGATATTTGAGGATGCCAACGGAGAGATCGATGAAATCTTTGAAGAGGATTTGCCCTATGATCTGAATGCGGATGTGATTGTTTTGGATAATATGGGGTATGGTATCTGGTATTTGGATTCCATGGATCATTTGGAGCGGTACATCGGAAGAAAGGTGCAGTTCGTAGCCAGAGTTTTGAGACCGGAGCATTTCCCGGACAATTATTTTGTGCCGGGGCGTATGGCGATGACCTGTTGTGCAGATGATCTGGCTTTTCTTGGATTTGCCTGCGAATATGAGGGCTCCCATGAGCTTCAGCAGAAAGAGTGGGTAAAGGTTACAGCAACCGTTACCAGAGAATATTGGGAGGATTACAAGGGAGAGGGACCGATTCTGCATGCAATCAGTGTTGAGAAAACCGCTGCTCCGAAGGAAGAGATTATTAGTTTCAGTTAGGAGAACATAGATGGAACAAAGAAGGAGAAAACGCATATTATACATTATCTGCTTCAGTTGCCTTGCACTGATTGATTTTGTCAGAGGCAGTCAAAAATGGGAATATTGGGCCACAGCAGTCAATCTGACGGGAGTATTTGTTTCCATCGTGATGATGAGTCATTTCTGTTGGAAAAAGGAGTCTCCAAAGCCTTATTTTGCATGGACGGGGCTTTGGATCATTGGCAGTCTGGTCGGTCACGGAATCTGGAAGGAGTATTCCAAGACTCAGTTTACATCGCAATATTGGGCGGCAGCAATTGCGATTCTGTTTGTCGGGATTGTTGCGGTTCGTGTGTGGAGAGAACGAAAGGACATTCTTAGGAACTTTCGAAAAATCCGTATTCTTCCTGTTTGTTGGATCATTTTGTCTGTTTTAATCCTTTGCTCGAGGATGAGAGAGATATGGCCGATATGGTATGTTG
The DNA here is from genome assembly GCA_964403845.1 of uncultured Acetatifactor sp. Lineage (GTDB taxonomy): Bacteria > Bacillota > Clostridia > Lachnospirales > Lachnospiraceae > Acetatifactor. Next base: position 3,175 of record CAYOHU010000108.1, on the reverse strand, counting down.
TGATTTTTGGTCTGTTTTATTTGATTCCTTTTACTGCAGAGGAACGAAGGAATCTGTGGAATGGATTGGCAGACGGACTCATTGTCACTTTCTTTCTGCTGCAAATTTACGCTTACGGATTCAGACCATATGATGAATTACGATACAGCGGAGCATATGAAAATTGTAATATGAATGCTCTGTTCTATATGGTAACCTATATCGCATTATTGTATCGAAGCCATAGCCTGAGGTGGCAGGAAAAGCTTGAAGGAGACCGCATAACGTGGAAAAGAAGGTGCAGAAAGCTTTTCTTGTGGGTTTTAACAGTTGGAATATGGGGCTTTGTTTTTCTGACAATGACAAGAACTGCTTTGCTGATGCTGATCATCCTGACGCTGTTTTATACAGTTATTGAATTCGCGATAATATTCCGGGAAAAGGTATGGCGTCTGTTTCTCAGAGGCTTTGCGTTTGTGGTGGGAATTGCATTCGTCTTTCCGGCTGTGTACACGACGGTAAGATGGTTGCCCACAATATTGCATCATCCTATATGGTATGGCGCTGAATATTCGGTGTACAAAATCCATTCCTACGACCCTCCTAATTCGGAAAAGTATATAACCATGGAAGAAGTATTGGAGGGACTGTTGGGTCGTCTGGGTGTAGAATTGTTGGAGATACAAAAGGAAGGAAGGGCTTTGACATCGGAATATCCGCTTTTTGCCTCCGCTGAGGTGAACGGTCAAATGCTTCCGCTTTCAGATAAATGGATAAGTATAGGAGTCGATGTGTATAAATCGGAGGCTCGGCTTGAAATTTTTAAAATGTATTTGCAGAATCTGAATTTTGCGGGTCATGAATTGGAGGAGGGCTATTTCCCGATTACGTCGACCTATCATGCATGGCATGCGCAGAATGTGTTTATTCAGGTGGCTTTTTATTATGGGATTCTTTCGGGGATACTGTTTGTGGTGCTGGTTGTCTGGCTGGGGATACAGGCGGCAGGATTGGTATTTCGAAGGCACAGATGTGAGGATTTACTGTCGCTGTTGGTAATACTGCTGTTTGTCGGTTATGGCATGCTGGAGTGTGTATGGTATCCGGGACAGAGTATATTATTGCTTATGTATCTCGTACCCAAAATTCTGAGTGATAGCAGAAGAGAATTGCGGGAGAATAAATAAAAAACCGAAACAGGTGAAAAGTATGAGTGTCGTGATAGGCTTATTACTGCCCTTATTAGGGACGGCAGCGGGTGCAGCCTGCGTATTCTTTCTACGAAAGCAGATCAGTCCGAATATACAGCGTATGTTCGCGGGTTTTGCGGCAGGGGTTATGATAGCGGCTTCCGTATGGTCTCTTATTATACCGGCCATGAATATGAGTGAGGATATGGGAAGGCTTGCTTTCGTTCCTGCGTTGGTCGGTTTCTTAATGGGAATCTTTTTTTATTATTCATAGATTCGGTAGTTCCTCATCTTCATGTGGGAAGTGACGAGCCGGAAGACCGGAAAAGTGGTTTTGGAAGAACCTCTATGATGATACTGGCGGTGACGATACACAATTTCCCGGAGGGAGCGATTATATCACTGCCTTTACGAAGTGAGGGACATAGCCGCGTGAAAGCCTTTACGTTGGGAGCCTTGTCCGGCATTGTGGAGCCTTTGGGAGCAATTGCAGCAATTTTGCTGGCGGGTCTGGTAACCCCGATATTGCCGTATCTGCTTTCCTTTGCAGCGGGTGCAATGATTTATGTGGTTGTGGAGGAACTGATTCCGGAAGCCAGTGAAGGGGAACATTCGAATCTGGGTACGATTGCGTTTGCGGTAGGATTTGCACTGATGATGATGCTGGATGTGGCATTGAGTTAGGAGGAAGGATTGTGGCATCGGAGAACGAAAAGGAATTGCAAAATCTGAGAAACAGACTTCGCGATCTGGCAGATAAATCATTTCAACAGAATATGTTTACGTTTACCGGTTTTTTGGGACTGAGTGAGCAGGATATCTTCTGGAGGATGGAGTCGGAGCTTCGGCACGCGGGATATACCTTATCCGGCGGAGCGGAGGGGGCGGACAGACAGGTTTTGCGCTTTGGCAGTGCACAGGAGCTGGGATACGAGGTTCCTTTTCCCATAGTGTGTGTGCATATCAAGCCGCTAATGGCGAAGTTCGCTGATCAATTGTCTCACCGGGATTTTTTGGGTGCATTGATGAATCTGGGAATTGAACGTAGCACAATCGGTGATATTAAAGTGGGAGACAAGGAAGCGTATCTGTTCTGTCTGGAATCTATTTCAGAATATATCTGTGAGAACCTGGTACAGATTAAGCATACCCATGTGTCCTGTGATATCACGGAGGATTACAAGGAAATTCCGCAGGAAGAGCCTGAAAAACGCGTGATACAGGTATCCTCCATGCGAATTGATGCAGTACTTGCAAAGAGTTGCAATAAGTCAAGAAGTGATTGCCTGGAGCTGTTTCGCATGGGAAAGGTGTTTGTGAACGGCAGGCAGTGTGAAAACAATTCCAGAGCATTGAAGCCCGGAGATGTGGTGAATGCCCGCGGATACGGGAAATTCATTATGACAGGGGAGCTCAGAGAGACCAGAAAGGGAAAACTGAGTGTGGAGATACAGGTTTATCAGTAGACAAAAGGAGATCTGCGTGATAAATATGTTAAAAATCGGGAGGATAGAGAGCGTCTGGGCGCTGTCCGGGATTCCTTCCAGAGAGACCTAATTCGTTTCCATCCCTCTATGAGCTCGGTTCGTTTTAAGGAAGCATTGGAAGAGCTTAAGGTATGTGTCAATGAGCGGAAAAAGAAATAATGAAGATGAACAATTTGAACATGGGATTGCAAACAGGGCGCTGGGTGAAGCGCCTTGTTTGCGTAGTGCGTCCGGCGGCGTATGTTAATCAATTCTTAAGGAATTTTCCTGTTTATTGTTAAAGGTCATTTTGATACAATCATTTTGTAAGGAGGCAGGATATGTACAACATACTGATTTGTGATGATGAAAAGGATATCGTGAATGCATTGAAGATTTATTTGAATGACGAAAATTATTCCCTGCATGAGGCATTTAACGGGAAAGAGGCGTTGGAGGTAATCAGACAGCAGGAGATTCATCTGGTTCTGCTGGATATTATGATGCCTGAGATGGATGGAATTCAGGCTATGGTGAAGA
>CAYOHU010000107.1:0-6337 GCA_964403845.1 uncultured Acetatifactor sp. | reverse complement strand
TGGCTAAAGTGAAACATTTTCAAGGAAAATAATCTATGTATACAAATGGAGGTGTACGACTTGGCTAACATTAAATCTGCAAAGAAGAGAATTTTAGTAACTCGCACTAAGACTGAAAGAAACAAAGCCATTAAATCCGGCGTTAAGACAGCCATTAAGAAGGTTTACGCTGCAATCGAGTCCGGTGATAAGGCTGCTGCTACTGCAGAGCTTGCCGCTGCTACTAAGACTATCGAGATGGCTGCAACCAAAGGTGTTTATCACAAAAACAATGCAGCCAGAAAAGTTTCCCGTATCAGCAAAGCTGTAAACGAGATGGCTTAATTTTTTAATAATATAACACTTAAAAACACCTGTACCGTCATGCAGGTGTTTTTTGTATATACAGATTCCTTATCAGGGGAACCAACTTCCATAATTTGCATCCTCTCTTTGCTCCGGCAACCCTGTTATCTATCGCCTGTATCGGAAGTAAGCCGCTGAATGTGCAGGCTGCATCCGCGCACAGCCTGCCAACCTCCGGGTATAGAAACATACTTCACCAAAATCTGAGTGGGTTACTACCAAAACGCCAATGGCGTGAAATATTTGTCTCAGCTTTTCACCGGTTAAGGCTATCCTCCTTATCCCTTCACCGCACCTGCCGCAACTCCCTTAATAATGTATTTCTGACAAGTTAAATAGAAAATCACAACCGGTATCACAGCCATGATCAGGGCAGCCATAATTGCTCCCATATCCACCCTTCCATAGCTTCCCTTCATGTACTGTATCACAATGGAGATTGTCTTATATTTGTTAATATCAAGCACCAGATAGGGAAGCAGAAAATCATTCCAGATCCACATCGTTTCCAAAATCCCCACAGAAATATATGTGGGCTTCATGATGGGCATCACGACACCAAAAAAGGTCTCAAGCGGAGTACATCCGTCAATCATGGCTGCCTCTTCTATTCCAAGAGGAATTGACTGCACAAACCCACAAAACAGAAAGACCGCCAGTCCCGCACCAAATCCCAGATATATAACCAGAATCCCCCATGGTGTATTCAGCCGTAAGCGGTCAGCAACCAATGACAGCGTATACATCACCATCTGGAATGGTACTACCATGGAAACTACGCACAAGGCATACATAATACTTGACAGAACTCCTTTCACTCTGGTTATATACCATGCACACATGGAGGTACAAAGCAGAATGACACCTACCGATCCCACCGTGATAAAGACTGTCCAGCCCACCGCATTCATAAAACCATACTTTTCTATTGCAGTTATATAGTTTGTAATCCCACACCATGTATCAGTCGAAGGCAGTCTGAACGGCTCCAGGCTGATATATATCTTATTTTTAAAGGAATTGGCCAAAACTATCATAATCGGTGCAATATAGAACAGACTGAGTATTGTGAAGAAAATGATTCCTGTCACAGAGCTATTTTTTCTTGTTTTCATTTATTGCTGCACCTCCCCGGAGCGTGTTACCTTGAGCTGCAGGACACCAATCGCCACGACTATGACAAAGAAAATAACAGCCTTTGCCTGTCCTACCCCCTCCCAGCCTACCCGGCCATAAAAGGTATTATAAATATTCAGTGCCATCAGCTCCGACTGTCCGGCAGGCTCCCCTGCCGTCAACGACAAATTCTGGTCAAAGAGTTTAAACCCATTGGTCATGGATAGAAAAATACAAATTGTGACGGAGGGCATCATCATGGGTATGGTAATTCTGAATAATCGCTGTAAACCGGCTGCACCATCAATTTGGGCAGCTTCCATGATATCACCGGGAATCGCTTGTAATCCGGCAATATATATAATCATCATGTATCCAATCTGTTGCCAGCTTACCAGAATAACCAATCCCCAAAATCCATACCACTCATTCAATGCCAGTGCCGTATTATATTTTGCCAGCACTCCATTGAATATTAACTGCCAGATATACCCCAGCACAATTCCACCAATTAAATTAGGCATGAAAAAAACGGTTCGGAACAAATTTGTTCCCTTCATTTTTTGCGTTAATGCCAATGCCAGAAGAAAGGCAAAACAATTAATCACCGTTAACGAAACAACCGCAAATAAAGCTGTAAACCAGAACGAATGCAGAAAATCAGAATCCCGAAATGCCTCCCTATAGTTTTGAAGCCCTATAAACCGCGCATTAGTCACCGTTGTAAATTCACAAAAGGAAAGCCGGATACCCATGATAAACGGCACAAGAAAACCAATTAGAAACGCTGCCAATGTGGGAAAAACAAAAATCGGCATATACTTTTTTATGACCTTTTCCATCACGCTTCCTCCCTTGCCTGTCGGACTATTTCGCTGCTTCTACAGACCAATTATCCACAAATGCTGCGACAACAGCATCCCAATTTGTATCCGTCTGCTCCGCTGCATACACGGTAAGTGCCGAACCCAGCTGATTTCTCCATTGTTCGGATGGCGTTGTCAAAAAATCCCATGACACCGGTGTATATCCTTGTTCCACATATTGATTTGCCAGATTTACCAACACATTTTCCGACTTCGGATTGGAACGAAAGGGAGTGACAAAGCCCATTCCAACATTTCCGGAGGGCATAGCCCCCTCTGTTCCGCACATGGCACGTACACCCACCTCCGATGTTGCACACCAATACAGGAAATCCAGTGTTACCTGAATGTCTTTTTCAGATACGGTCTCATTTACGCACCAGTAGTTCTCGGTTCCGGTACACAGTCCTTGCGTTTCCTCACCGGCTGCTCCGATATAAATAGGAAGAATTCCAAGATTGTCATCCCCTATCGCAGAAACATCCCCATAAGCCCATGTTCCGTTCTGATAAAACACAGCCCTGCCGGTTACAAATTCTGCGATGGCATCATCACCTGTCTTTGTGGAAAGCAATGCAGGAGGTGTAGCGGAATTATTAATATACAAATCCCAAATTTCACGATAGTTATCCAGGTATGTCCCATTAATGGCATCCGCTCTATCAATGTCTCTCTCCTTATACTCATAATAAATGGGCAGATTTGCCAAATGGGTTTTGAATCTCCAATCAGATGAGCTGTCCATCCCAGCTGACGTGAATGCCGAAAATCCCAAGGCTTCTGAACGGGCTGTAATATCTTCTGCCACAGCCTTAAGATCTACGAAGGATTTAATATCACTCTCCGTATATCCGGCCTGCTCCAGTAATGCCCTATTATAAATGATGCCATAGGACTCTATTACATAGGCAATCCCTTCCATCTCCTCTCCGTCCATCAGTGCAAATTCATCACTGATCAATTCACCGGCAATAGCTGTATCAGACAAATCATAGCAGTAATCCTCCCACGCCTCCAATCCAACCGGTCCATTTACCTGAAATAAGGTCGGTGCTTCTCTTTTCGCCATCTCAGATTTCAAGGTTGCCTCATATTGTCCGGAAGCTGCTGTCAGGACAGTCACCGGAATTCCGGTCTGCTCCGTATATATTTGCGCCAGTTCCTGCCATTGGGCATCCTGCTCCGGTTTGAAATTCATATAATAAACCCTGCCGTTATCCTCTTTCGTACCGCATCCTGTAAGCAAAAAAAATGCCACCCACAGACCAACAAGCTCCCATTTTCTCTTTCTCATCATACACTCCATTCTTACCGCAATCCGGGAATCTGATAACACAAATTTCTCATTAAAGCACTATGTACCTATTGTTTCCTGATTCAGCAGAATTTATTTATCCAAATCGTTCCGATGATATTTGTTTTTAAATAGCTATTCAAATGGCGAAGTGAACGCATGAGTAAAAGTAAAATTCTGAAGCCAGATTATACACCGCTGGGTGCACCCACAAAAAAGCCCGGAAACATGAATGTTCCCGGGCTTTTTATGTTCTGTTTGATTATGAACGAATTACTTGTTGTAGCAAACAATCTTGCCGAAGTCTGCCTTTAAGGATGCTCCACCTACCAGACCACCATCGATATCTGCCTGTGCAAATAACTCAGGTGCACTGTCAGCGGATACAGAGCCGCCGTACTGGATACGGATTGCTGCTGCTGTCGCATCATCATAAATTTCTGCAATGCACTCACGGATTGCCTTACATACCTCCTGAGCCTGCTCAGTAGTAGCCACTTTTCCGGTTCCGATTGCCCAAATAGGCTCGTATGCAATTACAGCAGTAGCTGCCTGCTCTGCAGTCACATTCAAGAATGCAATCTTAATCTGCTGACGAATGAAGTCTATGGTTACTCCCTGCTCTCTCTGAGTAAGGGACTCGCCACAGCAGATAATGGGGGTGATACCATGCTCGAAAGCCTTTAATACTTTCTTATTAACTGTCTCATCTGTCTCTGCAAAGTATTCTCTTCTCTCAGAATGACCAATGATAACATACTTAACACCTACATCTGTCAGCATTGCAGGAGAAATCTCACCGGTGAAGGCTCCCTTCTCCTCGAAATACATATTCTCAGCACCAATGTTGATATTGGTTCCCTTTGCTGCCTCCATAGCAGGAATAATGTCGATTGCAGGTACACAAAATACTACGTCAACATCATCATTTCCTACGAGGGGCTTCAAAGTATTTACAAGCTCTACTGCCTGACCGGGAGTCATATTCATCTTCCAGTTTCCGGCAATAATCTTCTTTCTTGCCATTGCTCTATCCTCTTTTTCTAAATATTTTCGTAATGATACAGCACCCCATTCGCAAAATCGCATTTTCAGTACTTTCCCTTTGCTCATGTGGTTGTTCCGCCATATACGGACATTGCAAAAGTTGCGCTTAAGTTATTATTTATCGTCTGCGGCATCTACACCGGGAAGCACCTTACCCTCAAGGAACTCCAAAGAAGCACCGCCACCGGTAGAAATATGGCTCATCTTATCGCCAAATCCCAGCTGGTTAACAGCTGCTGCGGAATCACCACCACCAATGATGGTAGTTGCCTCTGTCTCTGCAAGAGCCTTAGCAACTGCGATGGTACCTGCTGCAAGAGTAGGGTTTTCAAATACACCCATAGGTCCGTTCCAGACAACAGTTTTTGCAGTTTTAACTGCCTCTGCATACATAGCAGCAGTCTTAGGTCCGATATCACAGCCTTCTCTGTCTGCAGGCATATCTTCCACATCACATACCTCAACCTCTACAGGAGCATCAATGGGATTAGGGAAATCAGCGATAGTTGTCGCGTCTACAGGAAGCAAAAGCTTCTTACCAAGCTTCTCAGCTTTCTCCATCATCTCCTTGCAGTAGTCAATCTTCTCATTGTCTACCAGAGATTTACCGATTTCATAACCCTGAGCCTTTAAGAAGGTATAAGCCATGCCACCACCGATAATAAGCGTATCACACTTCTCAAGCAGGTTGGAAATAACATTCAGTTTGTCTGCAACCTTCGCACCACCGAGGATTGCAACAAAAGGTCTTACCGGATTCTCAACTGCATTTCCTAAGAAGTCAATTTCTTTCTGCATTAAGTAACCAACTACATTCTCACCGCCCTTAGCAGAGATAAATTTGGTTACGCCTGCAACAGATGCATGTGCTCTGTGAGAAGAACCGAATGCATCACATACATAAATGTCAGCAAGGTCAGCCAGCTCTTTGCTGAATTCTTCACCGTTTTTGGTTTCTTCTGCACCGCGGAAACGGGTATTCTGAAGAAGAACAACATCTCCCTCTTTCATGGCTGCTACAGCTGCAGTAGCAGCTTCACCGGTTACATTATAATCAGCAACAAAAGTAACTTCTTTTCCAAGCTTCTCGGAAAGTCTCTTAGCAACAGGTGCAAGAGATTCTCCCTCGTTAGGACCATTCTTAACCTTGCCAAGATGTGAGCAAAGAATTACTTTTCCGCCATCCTTTAATAATTTCTGAATGGTAGGAAGCGCTGCAACGATACGAGTCTCATCAGTAATCTCACCATTCTTTAAAGGCACATTGAAATCGCATCTTACAAGGACTCTTTTTCCTTTAGCGTTGATATCATCAACAGATTTCTTATTTAAACCCATTTTTATAAACTCCTTTTATTTTAATATAAAAAGGATCCGGCCCAAAAGACCGGACCCTGATAGGTCAATGATAAATTTACTTAGTTCAACTCAGCTAAGTATTTAATAGTACGAACCATCTGAGAGGTGTAGCTGTTCTCATTATCATACCAAGCAACAACCTGAACCTGTGTCTTGCCATCGCCCATAGGAGCAACCATGGTCTGGGTTGCATCGAAGATGGAACCGAAGGTGCTTCCAACGATATCGGAGGATACGATTTCATCTGTATTGTATCCGAAGGACTCGGTAGCTGCTGCCTTCATAGCTGCATTGATACCTTCCTTGGTTG
>CAYOHU010000106.1:0-6375 GCA_964403845.1 uncultured Acetatifactor sp. | reverse complement strand
GCACACAGATGGACACCGGATGTTCCTATGGTAGTGCCGGAAATCAATCCTGAGCATATGAAGGTTATTGATTTTCAGAAGAAGCGTCTGGGAACCACCAGAGGCTTTGTCGCTGTGAAACCAAACTGCTCCATTCAAAGCTATGCTCCTGTTCTTACTGCATGGAAGGAATTTGAGCCTTACGAAGTAGTTGCGACTACATATCAGGCTATTTCCGGTGCGGGTAAGACTTTTAAGGATTGGCCTGAGATGGTTGAAAATATTATTCCTTATATTGGCGGTGAGGAGGAAAAGAGTGAGAAGGAGCCACTTCGTATTTGGGGTGAGATTAAGGATGGTGTAATTGTACCGGCAACCAGTCCTGTAATTACCTGTCAATGTATCCGTGTTCCTGTCCTGAATGGTCATACTGCTACAGTATTTGTGAAGTTTAAAAAGAAACCGACCAAAGAGCAGTTAATTCAAAAGCTTGTTGAGTTTTCAGGGGAACCTCAGCGTCTGGGACTTCCCAGTGCACCCAAGCAGTTCATCCAATATCTGGAAGAGGATAACAGACCTCAGGTTAGTCTCGATGTAGATTTTGAAAATGGTATGGGAATCAGCGTAGGACGCATCCGAGAGGATAGTGTTTATGATTTCAAATTTGTCGGTCTTTCACATAATACTGTGCGTGGTGCTGCAGGCGGAGCAGTCCTTTGCGCTGAATTGTTGAAGGCTCAGGGTTATATTGCAAAGAAGTAGAAACAACTAACTGTAAGAGGGAAAGAATTTATGATTCTTCCTCTCCGTAGGCATAGATATAAGTTTAGGTGACGAGCTATGAAAGAACTGCACTATCAGTTGGATTTGTTAAGGGCGTTAAATCAGAAGCTATTGGCAAAAGAAAAAATGTATCAAATGATTACAGATTCGGTTTCCAGTGCGTATCTGTACTATTCTGTCGAAAAAAATGAAGATATTATGCTTGGAAGATGGTATGATTTTTTCGATTTTGAAGTGCATAATGCAAAGGATTTGGAAAAATTATTTGATGCTGTGGAAGAGGAATACTACCTTCCGCTCAGAGAGGCGTTCTATTCTGAAGAAAGAGGCGAAAGAACTGCTGAATTAGAGTGCCGATTAAAGAAATCCAAAAAATGGCTGTTTTTCTCTGTGCATGTTCTCTATGATGAGAACGGTAATCCAACGGATATGATTTCTCGCATCGACGACATAACCAAAAGTAAAAATCAAAACGAAGAATTGAAATATATGGCATATTATGACGATTTAACAGGCCTATATAATCGTAATTACTTTGTAAGGTTACTGGAGAGTTTTTTAAATAATGCCAAGGAAGACAACAGTATTGTCAGTGTATTAATTATCGATATTGATAATTTCCGCAAGGTTAATGATGGTCTTGGAATTGTAGTGGGCGATGAACTGGTTCAAATGTTCGGAAGCTTTCTGAAAAGCTTCAGCGATGAAAATATAATTGTTTGCCATATGAATAGTGATGTCTACTGCATGGCGATTTATAATCCAATCGGAAATCGCAGTGTGGATGCAATACACAGAACTATTCAACAAAGGACGAAAGCTCCTTTTCGATTAAGCGGCGGACAAGAACTGCAGATTACAGTTAGTGTCGGGGTGGCTGAATTTCCCGAAGCAGCGCAGACAGCATTGGAGCTGATCAATTGTGCGGAGATTGTAATGTTTAAGGGAAAGGATTTGGGCAAAAATACGATTAAGTATTTTAATGCTCCGATTTTAGATGATTTCCTTCGTTCTGTAGAGATTGAAAACAAATTAAAGGATGCAGTGTTTAATAAGAACTTTGAACTTAATTACCAGCCGCAGTACTACGCCGGCAATCGTAAGCTGCGTGGTGTGGAAGCGTTAATTCGATGGCAGGATACCGCTAAGCATTATATCAGCCCGGCAGTATTTATTCCGTTGGCCGAAAAGAACGGGATGATTACCGTAATCGGTAACTGGGTCGTGGAACAGAGTATCAAGCAATACTCGATTTGGCGTAAACGGTATGGTATTGATTTTATTTTATCGATTAATATTTCTGCAAAGCAATACCTTCAGGATGAGTTTGTGAGCGACCTAATGAGGGTATTGTATGAATACCAGGTAGAGCCTTACATGATAGAGCTTGAGATTACAGAGAGTATCCTGATTGATGATTTTAATCTGGTATCTGAGAAATTAAAGGTTTTGAAGGATTATGGAGTTAAGGTGTCATTGGATGATTTTGGAACAGGATTTTCTTCATTGTCCTATTTAAAAAAATTGCCCATTGATACAATTAAGATTGATAAATCGTTTATTGATACCTTATTATCGGATTCCGCAACACGTGTCATTACAGAATCTATCATTAATATGGTAAAAGCGTTAGGCTTTGAATCCATTGCAGAGGGCGTAGAAGAAGAACAGCAGTATAAGTATCTGCATGCAATCGGTTGCGATGCGATACAAGGCTTCCTTCTCGGAAGACCACAGACCGTGGAACAGATGGAAGAGCTTATTCAAAGAATGTTGTGAGAAAATTATGTTGATTAGACGAGATGCGGAACTTAAATTTCTGGAAAATTACTATAACAGAGATGGAAGTCAGATAGTTGTGGTTTATGGACGGCGAGGTGTTGGAAAAACGACACTGCTTGAAAAGTTTTCCGAGAACAAAAAAAGTACATATTATGCTGCCAGAGCCGGTTCTTCCAGAGAACAGTGTTATCAGTGGTCCAGTGAACAGCGGGATTTGGGAATCAATGTTACCAGATATCCTGAATACACGGAATTATTTAACAATGCAGTTGATAACGACGAATATGAAAAACAACTAATTATCATCGACGAATTTCATCATCTTGTGAAGAGCGACTCTGAATTTATGACTGCAGTGATTCAATTTCTAAACAGCAGACCGGTATCTCAACCGATAATGTTTATTCTTTGTACCTCCGCTTCCGGCTGGGTAGAAAACAATATGATTAAGCGCATCGGCAACGCAGCTCTCTCCATCAGTGGGTTTATGAAGGTAAGGGAGTTAAGGTTTGATGAAATCCGTAGAGCCTTTCCCGGTTATACAGGAGAGGACTATATTAATAATTTCGCAATTTTAGGTGGCATACCCGGACTGTGGAACAGCTTCTCGACTGATTACGACTTTCGTGAGAATGTCATTCGCAATCTGTTAACCAAAGAGAGCAGACTATTTGGGGAAATGTCCGTTATTATGGCAGAGGAGTTGCGTGAACCGGCGGTATACAGTACCATTCTTGCTGCGATGGCCAGAGGCTTGAATAAATTAAATGATATTTATAAGCATACCGGCTTTTCCCGTGCTAAAATCAGTGTCTATTTAAAGAATCTGATGGAATTGGAGCTTGTGGAGAAGGTGTATTCTTTTGAAACGTCAGCGATTGCTGATACGCAGAAGGGAATCTACCGTATTTCCAATCCCTATGTAAGATTTTATTTTAGATTTCTGTATCCGAATATGAGTCTTTTACAGAGAATGTCTGCGGAGCAGTTTTATGAGAAGAAGATAGCAGATGCTTTTCCGGCGTTTGCTGAGGAGTCCTATCGTAAAATCTGTCAGGAGGAAATTTCCGAAAAGGCTGCATCAGTGGGAGAATGGCTGGGGAAAAATGGGACTCTGGATATCGTAGCGATGGACGGAGACAACAGGATAATTGTTGCAGCATGCTGTTATGTCGGAAGTATGAGCTTAGAGGATTATGAGTGGCTTTTATTCTGTATGAAAAATGCCGGAATCAGCGATGCTTCGAAGGTTTTATACTGTGAAAATGGCTTTTCGGAAGAATTAAGAAAAGAAGCTATGAGCGGAAAGGTTGAACTCCGCCATATTTTATAGAGTAAGGATGAAAATTCGTGGGGAAAGATTTATTTATAGCTGAAAAACCCAGTGTGGCAAGAGAATTTGCTGCTGCATTAAAATATCATATGAAATCCAAGGATGGATATTTAGAGTCCGAGGAGGCAATTGTGACATGGTGTGTGGGGCATTTGGTAACGATGAGTTATCCGGAGGTTTATGATGAGAGGCTGAAACGCTGGAGCTTTGATACCATACCATTTATTCCCACTGATTTCAAATATGAAGTAATAGAAAGTGCAAAGAAACAATACAGAATTGTAAGCACCCTGTTAAATCGCAATGACGTGTCGACAATTTATGTGTGTACTGACTCCGGAAGAGAAGGGGAGTATATTTACCGTCTGGTGGAACAAATGTCGGGCGTAACGGGGAAACAGCGCAGGAGAGTATGGATTGATTCTCAGACGGAGGAAGAGATATTAAGAGGAATCCGGGAAGCGAAGGATTTGTCTGAATATGACAATCTTAGCGACGCGGCTTATTTGCGTGCCAAGGAAGATTATTTGATGGGAATTAATTTTTCCAGAGTATTAACATTAAAATATGGTAGAACTGTTAAGGATTATCTAAAAAGAGACCGCGCGGTTATTTCGGTAGGACGGGTGATGACCTGCGTATTAGGTATGATTGTCAACAGGGAAAGAGAGATTCGCTCCTTCGTTAAAACCCCTTTTTATCGTGTGCTGGGTAATTTTAAGCTGCTGGATAAATCCTTTGTGGGAGAATGGAAGGCGGTGGAGGGCTCAAAGTATTATGCATCCCCTCTTTTATATAAAGAAAACGGCTTTAAGGAGGAGAAGGATGCAGCGCAGCTGATAGAGGAATTAAAGACTGTTTCGGAAGCTGATATTCTGGTAGAAAAGATTGAGCATAAAAAAGAAAATAAGAATCCGCCTTTGTTGTATAATCTGGCTGAATTACAGAACGATTGTTCAAAATATTTTAAAATCAGTCCCGATGAGACTTTGCGCATTATTCAGGAATTATATGAGAGAAAAATGGTTACCTATCCACGTACAGATGCCAGAGTATTATCTACTGCAGTGGCAAAGGAAATTCATAAGAACATTGCAGGTTTGCGTAATTTTCAGATGGTAGGAGGCTTCGCTTCCGAGATTCTGTCCAATGGAAGCTATAAAAACATTGCAAAAACCAGATATGTAAATGATAAACAGATTACTGACCATTATGCAGTTATTCCCACGGGACAGGGGCTGAATAATCTTGCAGCACTGCCAACTACTTCATTGAAGGTATATGAGATTATTGTAAGAAGATTTTTGAGTATATTTTATCCGCCGGCTGTGTATCAAAAGTTTTCACTTTGTGTGCGAGTAGGGAAAGAAAGATTTTTTGCAAATTTCAAGGTGCTTGCTGAAGAAGGTTATTTGAAGGTTTCCTCATTTTCCTTTAAAAAAGATAATGTCGTCAAAAAAGAAGAAGCGGTCAAAGAGTCCTTGAAGGAGGATGAACGTGAGAATGAGAGCGAAGAAGCGGAAGAAAAATGTGATGCTGAGTTTATGCAGCTGCTGCTCTCTCTGAAAAAAGGTGCGCAGATCAAGGAGGATTCCTACGAAATTAAGGAAGGGGAAACCTCACCGCCCAAGCGATATACTTCGGGAAGTATTATTCTGACCATGGAGAACGCAGGTCAATTTATTGAAGACGAGGAGCTTCGTGCTCAGATTAAAGGTAGCGGAATCGGTACCAGTGCAACAAGAGCCGAAATTCTGAAGAAGCTTGTGAATATTGAATATCTGGCATTGAATAAAAAGACACAGGTGCTTACACCTACCTTGATGGGGGAAATGATATATGACGTTGTGAATCAGTCTATCCGCCCTCTTTTAGACCCGGCACTTACTGCCAGCTGGGAGAAAGGGCTTACTCTTGTTGCGGATGGCAATATTGCGTCAGAGGAGTATATGAAAAAGCTTGATGATTTTGTATCAAGACGCACTAATATTGTAAAGCAGCTGAACAATCAGGGTGTACTGTGGAATTTATTCCAGACAGCAGCACAGAATTATAAAAAGTAGGATGCCGATAAGGTTATTCAAAATTTCAAGAAAGAATAACACTGAAATAAATATTGAAAATGGGAGGCATTAAGATGATTACAATACAGGAAATGTATGATGTTAAGGAAACCATTGCCGGAGGTTTGTTTGAAGGAGTTACTTATCCATGGGAGGTTCTGCCGAAGATTCATGATTTTATTCTTGCTTTAGGGGAAACGCTGGATCCTGAAAGGTATGAAAAACGAGGCGAAGATATCTGGGTGGCAAAAAGTGCCAAGGTAGCGCCTACTGCATGCTTAAATGGACCGCTGATCATTGATGAAGAGGCCGAAATTCGCCACTGTGCTTTTATCAGAGGCAATGCCATTGTTGGAAAGGGTGCTGTGGTAGGGAATTCTACAGAATTAAAAAATGTTGTTTTATTTAATAAGGTTCAGGTGCCTCATTATAATT
>CAYOHU010000105.1:0-6438 GCA_964403845.1 uncultured Acetatifactor sp. | reverse complement strand
GTATTATCTGACAGAGGAATATCAGGAGACTCTGGAGTGGTGCTTCCCTGTTATGAAGTCGGTATTTGACGAGAAAGCAAAGGAGGCTTTGGAAAGACCGTACTGGATTGATGAGAATGGTAATAAGGTTGAGTATGATAATTATTTCAACATAAATGGTGAAAGCGTAATGCTGGAGCCTTTAAATCAAGAACAGGTTGATCAGTTAATTGATGTGGTTACATCTGCAAACAGGAGAAATTATTATAATACGGATATTGAAAATATAATCTCCGAAGAAGCAGCGGCATTCTTTGAAGGACAGAAGAGTGCACAGGAGGTTGCTCAGATTATTCAGAGCAGGGCTCAGGTTTATGTGGATGAGAATCGCTAAGAATGTGCAAATCGCGTCTCGTTAGAGGCGCGATTTTTGCGTTACACAAATCATTACGGGAAGCGGAAAGAGGGGAAGCGGTTTATAGCTTTATAGGAATCCCCTGATTTTCCAGATAGGTAATCAGATTTAATTCCTGCCCGTGTTCCCGAAGCCAGTTTTTGGATTCTTTATAACCGGGCATGATGCAGGACACCATATTCCAGAAATCCTTGGAATGATTCATGTGGGTCAGATGGCAGAGCTCATGCACAACTACATAATCCAAAACATTTTGCGGAGCAAAAATCAGACGGTAGTTGAAGGATAAAGTTCCTCTGGAGGAACAGCTTCCCCAACGGCTTTTCTGATCACGTATGGTAATTGAGGTATAATTCCCTCCGGTTAACGTATGATAATAGGAAACCCGATTGGTGATGAGGTTGCGGGCGGCATTACGATAGCGTTTTTCAAGGATTTGAAGACGTTTTAGCTCAGCCTGTGTGAAATTGAAATCTGTTAATAGATATGAGGTCATTGCTGCTGCTCCTTCTGTATTCAGAACTTAAAGATTATGTTCTTTCGTATTATAGCATGTTTTGAAGGGATTACAAAGGGTTTGTAATTCATTACCCATGGTGGTAAAATGAGTTGAAAACAGACATAACAAAGGATGTATAGGTGAATTCATGGATAAAAAATGTATTATAATCGGTGCAGGTGATCTCACTATGGGAGAGATTGCTTTGGAAGAAGAGGATTTGTGTATTGCAGTGGATGGAGGCCTGAGTTACTGCCCCGTTTTGAACATAGAACCGGATGTGATCATTGGAGATTTTGATTCGGTCAGTGAGCAGGAGAAGGAAGCTATTGAAGAATTAAAGGAGCAGATTCCTCATAGGATTATTCAGCTGCCGCAAGAGAAGGATGATACGGATACGCTTGCGGCGTTAAAATATGGTTTGGAACGGGGATACACGGATTTTCGAATATATGCGGGAACGGGTGGGCGTTTTGATCATACACTGGCCAATATTCAGTGTTTGCTTTACTTGAAGAATCATGGTGCAAACGGATATCTGATAGATGGTACGGGAATGATTTTGGTGCTTCAAAATGAGTCGGTAGGCTTCAGGAAAGAATTGGAAGGATATCTTTCATTATTTGCGATGGGAAAGGAAGCGAAGGGAGTAACCATTCAGGGAATGAAGTATCCCTTGAAGCGGCACACGCTTACCAATGATTTTCCTGTCGGAATCAGTAATGAGTTTATTGGGGAGGCGGCGACAATCTCTGTGGAGGATGGAGAGCTGGTATGTATGATAAGCTATGTGGTATAGAGCTGCGCATCGGTGATGCGAAGAATCGCACACCGATGGCACATCGAACTATGTGCTGCAGGTACTGCATGGTTTTTCGTTTAACTGTATTTTTTGTCAACCTCAATGACTGCGAAATAATTTGGGTTTTCTGCCTTGATTTTGTCGGTTATTACCTGAACCAGCTCATTGTCGGTAAGACGGAAGTGATAGGGAGTGACCACATCGAAGATAATATTGGTGTGTGTCGGTCCCTTTACAATTCGAAAGTCATGCATTGTAAGTGTATGATCAATTTGGTTCAGATATCCGGAGACCAATTCCTTCAGGGAATTGGTCTCTTCATCATCCATACATATGGGATCCATGTGAATTACGGCCTGACAGTGAAGAGTGTCTCCCAATTCATGCTCGATATGATCTATGATATCATGCAGCGTGAGAATATTTCCGTCGGCCGGAACCTCAGCATGCAGGGAAATCAAAATTCTTCCGGGACCATAGTTGTGCACAATCAAATCATGGATACCGATAATTTCTTCATGTGACAGGACAATCTCATGAATCTGCGATACAAATCCCGGGTCGGGAGCCTGACCGAGGAGAGGACTGACGGTGTCCTTCGCTGCCTGAAGACCTGCATAACCAATAAACAATGCTACCAGAACACCACAGTAGCCATCAATTGCAAGGTCTGTGAAATATGAGACAATAGTAGCAATAAGCACTACGGTGGTTGCCAGGGTGTCACTTAAGCTGTCGGTGGCGGTGGCTTTCATGGCGGCTGAATTTATTTTTTGACCGATATTCTTATTATAATAGGCCATATAGCATTTCACGAGAATGGAAACAATCAAAATCGCCAGAATGAGCGGGGAGCAGGAAAGCTCAACCGGGTGGAGGATCTTATTGACAGAGCTTTTTAGCAACTCAAATGCCATGAATAAAATCAATACTGATACCAGAAGACCGGATATGTACTCGATGCGTCCGTGACCGAAGGGATGGTCGGAATCGGGCTTCTGTCCTGCCATTTTGAAGCCTGCCAATGTGATGACGGAGGATGCCGCATCGGATAAATTATTAAAGGCATCTGCTGTGATTGCGATGGAGTGACTGAGGGCTCCTGCAAGGAATTTTCCAGCAAACAATAATAGATTTAACAGGATTCCGACAAAGCCGCACAGCATTCCGTAGGCCTGACGGACAGCTGCGTCGGAGGTGTTCTGATAATTTTTGATTAACAGCTTGGATAAGAGATTAACCATAGCATTCCTCTCCTTAATGGTATATTTCGTTCATTTTGTTTTAGGATGATATGGGATTCGCTGATTTTCTATGCGAAGTTGCTATTGCACCCTACTGATTTTAAGTGTATAATTCTAATGCATCAGTTTATAACAGACAAAACCATTAGGAAACAGATGTATCAGGTTGTAAGACAACATATATCACTACACAAGACATTTTTTATATAGTGATTGTAACTGCATGAGCGGATGTTAGTCAATTAGAACATGGAAAGACAGACATGCAGATAAGAATGGAGGAAATATGAGTAAGAAACCTGTAGTATTAATGATTTTAGACGGATACGGATTGAATGAAAAGACGGAAGGAAATGCTGTGGCAGAAGCTAAGACTCCCGTGATGGATCAATTGATGAAGGAGTATCCTTTTGTGAGAGGAAATGCCAGCGGCATGGCAGTCGGACTTCCTGAGGGACAGATGGGAAACTCCGAGGTAGGACATTTGAACATGGGAGCAGGTCGTATCGTATATCAGGAGCTGACCAGAATCACGAAAGAGATTCAGGACGGAACTTTCTTCGAGAATCCAGCCTTGTTAAAAGCAGTTGAGAACTGTAAGAAAAACAACAGCGCACTTCACATGATGGGTCTGTTGTCTGACGGTGGTGTTCACAGCCACAATACACATCTTTACGGCTTGCTTGAGCTTGCGAAAAGAAATGGTCTGGAGAAGGTGTATGTACACTGCTTTTTGGATGGACGTGATACCCCTCCGGCAAGCGGAAAGGAGTTTGCAGAGGCTCTGACAGCGGAGATGGAGAAAATCGGTGTCGGAAAGATTGCTTCTGTCATGGGGCGTTATTATGCAATGGACCGTGATAACAACTATGACCGTGTAAAACTGGCTTATGATGCAATGACCAAGGGTGAGGGCTTGACTGCTCCCTGCGGCATCTGCGGTATTCAGGCCTCCTATGATAAAGGAGAGACGGATGAGTTTGTAAAGCCTACGGTAGCTGTAGAAAACAGCAATCCGGTTGCAACCGTTCAGGATGGTGATTCCGTTGTATTCTTTAACTTCCGTCCTGACCGTGCAAGAGAGATTACCAGAGCATTTTGTGATGATGATTTCAAGGGCTTTGACAGAGGTGCAAGAAAGGATATCACCTTCGTATGCTTCTCTGATTATGATCCCACCATCCCTAATAAGGAGGTAGCATTCCACAAGGTGGCTGTTACCAATACCTTTGGCGAGTGGCTGGCTGCTAACAATATGACTCAGGCTCGTATTGCGGAGACCGAGAAGTATGCACATGTAACCTTCTTCTTCAACGGTGGAGTGGAAGAGCCCAACGCAGGTGAGGACAGAATCCTTGTAAACTCTCCCAAGGTTGCAACCTATGATCTGAAGCCTGAGATGAGTGCTTATGAGGTATGTGAGAAGCTGACAGATGCAATCCGTTCTGATAAATATGATGTGATCATCATTAATTTTGCAAACCCTGATATGGTAGGGCATACCGGTGTTGAGGAAGCTGCCATTAAGGCAGTGGAAGCAGTTGACGAGTGTGTAGGAAAAGCTGTAGACGCCATCAAGGAAGTGGATGGTGCTATGTTTATCTGTGCAGATCATGGTAACGCAGAGCAGCTGGTTGATTACGAGACAGGAGATCCTTTTACAGCTCATACAACCAATCAGGTTCCATTCCTCTTAGTCAACTATGATGAGAATTATACCCTGAGAGAGGGCGGATGTCTTGCGGATATCGTTCCCACTCTGATTGAGGTAATGGGCAAGGAACAGCCTGTAGAGATGACCGGAAAATCCCTGTTGATTCAGAAATAATTTCTGTCAGCGGAAAGGGATAAGGCAGTCGGAAAACGCACAATATGAATAAATTAGCCTCCCGGTGGCATACTCATTGTGAATCGGAAACATAATGGTATCCATAAGGAGGCTTTTTTATGCAGAAATTTGTAGAAATTAAGGAAGTTCATGCAAGAGAGATTCTTGATTCCAGAGGCAACCCCACAGTGGAGGCTCAAGTTATTGTACACAATTCCATAGATGGCAGGGATTATTGCGGTTTGGCGGCAGTTCCTTCAGGTGCAAGTACGGGGCGTTTTGAAGCGGTGGAGCTTCGTGACGGAGAAACACGCTATTTCGGTCTCGGTGTACAGCATGCGGTCAGGAATGTGAATGAGAAGATTGCAAGGGTTCTGGTAGGACAGAATGCTTTGGAACAGATTGTGATTGACCGAATGCTAATGGAGACGGATGGGACGGATAACAAGGGAAATCTGGGTGCAAATGCCATGCTTGCTGTATCCATGGCGGTGGCAAAGGCAGCGGCCAATGCGTTGTCCATGCCATTGTACCGGTATCTGGGAGGGATTACGCCTAAGCTTTTGCCTGTTCCCATGATGAATATTCTGAATGGAGGAAAGCATGCGACCAACACTGTGGATTTTCAGGAATTCATGATTATGCCTGTGCAGGCCGAGAATTTTGCGGACGGATTGAGAATCTGTGCGGAAATTTACCACAATTTGAAGAAGCTTTTGCAAGGCAGAGGGCTCTCCACCGGTGTGGGAGATGAGGGCGGCTTTGCACCGGATCTACCGGATGCAGAAAGTGTACTGCAGCTGATTGTTGAGGCTGTTCAGACTGCTGGCTACGTGCCGGGGCAGGATATTAAAATTGCGTTGGATGCAGCCAGCAGTGAGTTGTATCATGAGAAGACGGGGATGTATCATTTTCCCGGCGAAAGCAGCCTGAAGGGTCAGGAAATCATGAGAGATACTCAGGAAATGATTGCATATTATGAGGAGCTGGTTGAGAAATTTCCGATTATTTCAATCGAGGATGGGCTTGCGGAGGATGATTGGGATGGCTGGCAGAAAATGACCGAAAGACTGGGAAAGGACGTTCAACTGGTGGGAGACGATTTGTTTGTTACCAATACAAAGCGTTTGGATGCAGGTATCAAGCTTAAGACTGCCAATGCAATTTTGGTGAAGGTAAATCAGATTGGTACGCTGACGGAAGCCTTTGAAGCTGTGGAGATGGCTCATAAGAACGGATATAAGGTAGTGATTTCACACAGATCCGGTGAAACGGAGGATACCACCATTGCGGATATTGCCGTTGCGCTGAATGCAGGACAGATCAAAACGGGAGCTCCTTGTCGAAGCGATAGGGTTGCAAAATACAACAGACTTCTTCGAATAGAAGAAGAACTGGGAACAGCAGCACAATATACGGAACCGTTTAAAAAGCTGTAGTTTTCAACGTGGAAAAGGAAAAAACGGCAGATTCTGCCGTTTTTTTAATAAAATTAGTTGAAATTATTTCAGCACTATGATAGAATTGGATTTGCTTGACATTAGGAGGTGTGAAATGGGAGCATTAAAGGTTGTAATTACAATTATTTTTATATTAGTATGTGTAGCACTTACAGTGTTGGTATTGATGCAGGAAGGTAAATCGGCAGGTCTGGGCTCTATCAGTGGTGCA
>CAYOHU010000104.1:0-6451 GCA_964403845.1 uncultured Acetatifactor sp. | reverse complement strand
TGGCAGCCGCATATTCACAGTTTTGCGTGGCTCTGAATAGTTACATTATATCTTTAATTTCAGAAACGCGCCAAGATTTCCCCTTTTGCCATTACTTGCACGATGGGAAAACAAATACTCCGGATTATGGCAGGTACAGATATCTGTCACCTCTATCCGGGAAAGAGGGATTCCCACATTTCGCAAGATAATAGCGTTGGCAAGCCATAAATCCAATTGATACTTGCCGGGAGACTTTCCGGGCTTTAATACTTTTCCGGTTCTTCCTTCCCTATCAGCATAAAAACCGCACGTTTCCATTTCCTTTAGAATTCTCTCGCTATCCATGGAGACCAACAAGGCTTCAAAGGCCGACGCAACCTCCTCACTCACCTCATAGCATTCCTGACAGATGGACGGTCCGATTGCCGCAACCAGACTCTCCGGTCTGCTGCCAAACTGCTCCTTCATTGCTTCCACCATACAAGCTCCCATCTGTGCAACAGTGCCTCTCCACCCCGAATGGGCAAGCCCGATTGCCTTATGCTCCGGATCCACGAAATAGAGCGGTACACAATCCGCATAAAAGGTCGCCAAAATAATTCCTTTCTCGTCTGTGATCAGTCCGTCAATCTCTTCATAATCCCTGATGGCAGTCACCCCCTTACCCATATCCTTCCGGGTAACTCTTCGAATATTGGTGGTATGGGTCTGATGTGCTGCAACCATCTCATTCACATCGCCTTTCATGGCTCTGGCAATCCGCTCATAGTTCTTAAGCACTGCAGCAGGATTATCACCTCTTGTAAAGCTCAGATTCATGGAGGAATAAATCCCCTCACTGACTCCTCCTATACGGGTTGAAAATAAATGCTCCACAATGTCTGTTCGTTCAAGAGAATCAAAGCTAAGATACTCCAAACTCACCTTTCCGCCACAATCGGTAAACTCTAACCTCTTTTGCTGTACCACAGGTCCGCATGCACGGTCCGCCCGAATCACTTGAAACATAAAGATACCTTTCCTTATCCTAACCTCTTACATAAATATGAGGAAACGCATTGATTATCCAGCATATCTCCTCACCCTGAATTGCAACAACATCATACCGTATCAAGGTATTCAACCCCAATTTGTGCAAATACCGGTAATAATCCGCAACCTTACAAATCTGACACATTTTATGATAATTCACCGCCTCCAGTGCATTTCCCTTACTGCTTCCACTACGGTATTTTACTTCCACAAATACCAAATATCCTTCATGGTAACCGATAATGTCAATCTCTCCCTGCCTGTTACGGAAATTCCTCTCCACAATCCGCATTCCTCTGTTTTGCAGATATTCTACCGCGATCTGCTCTTTCTCCGTACCTTTTTTTCGCTTATTCAACGATTCCTCCTGTCATCTTCCCTATTTTGGCATCTTGCTCTTTAGCTTATCCATAGAATCCACAAATATCAAAATTTCCGCCACCACCTCATAAAGCTCCGGTGGTATCATTTCTCCTATTTCTAATCGTGACAATGTTTCCGCCAGCTTATCATCACGATGAATCGGCACATCACTTTCCTGTGCCTTCTCGAGAATCTTCTCTGCCAGAAGACCCTTACCACTGGCAATAACCTTCGGTGCATCGTCGGTGGGATCATACTCTAAGGCAATAGCAGTTTTTATTTTCTGTTCCGCGGTCTCGGATCTATTCTGCTCATTCATCTCAATCTTCCTTCCTGCCTACAGGCAAAAATATCTGCCTAGGTTCTGACATCAAAGGCATATTCTGCCAAGGGCATATGATTTTCCTGCTTCAACAGCTTCTGAATCACATTCTCCTGCCCTTTTCCATGTTCACGCACCTGCATCTCAAAGCTGCACTGATAGCCTCGTTTTTGCAGACGTTGCGTTAATCTTTCCATATGCATCATTAAAAAATCCAGCATTTCTTCATCCTGCAAATAAAATCTGGTATTCACCTTTTCATTCATCATAGACACATAGACATCCACAGGTCCTAAATGCTCCATATCCAAATGTAAAAGTGCACTAATCTGACCATTCTTTTCCGCAAGATGCTTCTTGTTACTGTACACGTATAGGTCTCCGTGTGCCTCTCCGTTCTGCAGTCTTAGTGGCAGCTGTATATAAGTATACAGCTGATTCATCTGCTGCAGGAAATCCAGATTCTGAACCAAATTCGTTGCCGCACTATGAGCCGGCGCACCGTTCTGTCCCACGCCCTCTATAATCTGTGCCAGACCCTTTATTTGCTTATCCAGTCTGTGATACAGCTTCTCCATCTGCTCAGCATCTGCAACCTGCTCCGGTGCAATGGTCCACTGATACTTCAGCAGTTGCAATAAAGGCTTCAAAAATTTATTTATGCCACCTTCCTGTTCCATCTGCTTCAATTTCACCGGAATACTTTCCTCGTTCAAATCCGTAGGCAGTGTCGTCATGAGCTCCTGCAACTTTTGTGAAAACTGACCTGAAGCTTCATACAATTCCTGCGAATCTATAGACTGATTTTCCTGTGCATTCAGATTTCGCTGTTCTAACGTCTTTGATTCCTCTGCAGTTGTTCCTGTTTCCACATTCAGATTCGTTATAAGCTCCTCCGTCAACGGTGCTGAAGCCTGTCCATTCTTTATTTCCGCAGATACTTGATCTGTTTCATTGCTACTCTCAGAATTTTCCCACTGAATGCTTTCATCCGATATTTGATAATCCAACATAGTGCCATCCGGACGGATATCTCGAACTATCTCGCCTTCATCCACTGCACCTTCCGACACCAGTAACGTCAGCTGTTGATACAGCTTAATCACTCCCTCTGTATTACCCGATTCCATCAGCTGTGTAAACATATCCGGCAGCGCATCCAAAACCTCATTCATCCCTGTCACCAGCTGATGTGTAAGATTTCTGTAAGAGACCATTTGTGCCACATTGCTTGGATTCACCTGCATCTGCATTTTGTGAAGATTGACGATATCAGAGGTCTGTGCCTGCGGAAACAGATTGCTCTCACGATATACCTGTTGCAGAGTATTGCGGTCAATAGAAAGCCCGGCCTCCATCAATTGCTTTGTTAGGGAAACCGTCGTTCCGTTTACGGGAAGGGCTGCCATGTCCAAAGCCTTTAACACATTTGCATCTGTTGCAACATTTGTAAACAGCGGACTCAAAATCAACTGTTTTCCGTTATTCTTCACCTCAAAGGTCATATTTTTTCCAACCTCAAGATTCATATTCTGATCCAGTCTTGCCTGCAACACCAAATCTTCACTAAGACGAATCTGCATCTCTCCGCCATTCTTGGAAATAACCTCACCCCGAATGGTCTGCCCGGGCACCATGGACCGGATCTGACGGTTTATGACATCGTTTTTCCCTATATTCTGTTGTGTTTTACCGGCATCCGTAATCTGTTTTTCACCGGTAAAAAGCTCCGTCAGCCGCATAGATTTCCTCCGTCGATATCATTGATTTCATGTGCCGAAGTTTTTGATAAAGCTCCTTCTATGAATGGGAGTGGGACCATATTTCTTCAAAGCTTCAATATGCTCTGCACTTCCGTAGCCTTTATTTGCTGCAAAACCATACTCCGGAAATACCTTGTCATACTCCACCATCAGACGATCTCTTGTAACCTTAGCAATAATACTTGCCGCACCAATCGAGATACTCTTAGCATCGCCCTTGATGATCGGTATCTGTTTCAAAGAAACCTGCGGTATCATAACCGCATCATTCAAAAGAATATCCGGAGCCGGAGACAATTTTCCGATTGCTTCCCTCATAGCCTCATAGGTCGCCTGTAAAATATTAATTTCATCAATACGCTCCGGTGTCGCATATCCCACTGCACATGCTACTGCTTTTTCTATAATGATTTCATACAACTCTTCTCTCTTTTTTTCGGACAATTGTTTTGAATCATTAATATACAGAATCTCATAATCCTTCGGCAATATGACTGCACCAGCCACAACAGGACCTGCCAAGGGTCCTCTTCCCACCTCATCAATACCGCAGATATACCGATACTGCGCATATTGTCTTTCGTATTCCGACAGTCCGTAAATTCTCTGCCTCTCTTTTTCCAATGCCGCAAGCTTCTTTTCCGCCGAAACAATCAACCTACGGATACTCACCCTCTCATCTTCTGAATATCTTGTGATTAATTCAGGCAGCTCATCTTCACAAGCTGCCTGAAACAGTTCCTTAATCTCTGTCGTGCTCTGCATCGTTATTCCCCCATCTCATCACAAATCCTTATTGATGTTTTAATATGCCAAACTTACTGAATGGCCAGATTCTTAGCCATGCTCTGCCAACAATATCACTCCGATGAATATTCCCCACTACCTCTGTCCGACTGTCAGCACTATTATTGCGATTGTCTCCCATCACAAAGTATTCATCTTCACCCAAAGTAATGGGCTCTGAAGCAATCCCCACGTTTTTCGGTTTTATAATCTCCTTGCCATAGGATTCATTTAGCACTTCACCATTGATATAAATATACCCCTGCTCATCAATTTGCACTACCTCTCCCGGCATTCCTATGATTCTCTTAATATAAAATGTATTCTCTTGATATTGAAACGGGAATACTATAATGTCAAATCGCTGCGGATCCCGAAAACGATACGTGATTTTATCGACAATCAGATTGTCCCCGTCTGACAGGGTAGTCTCCATGGACGCTCCATCCACCTCTGTTCGCTGACCCACATAATGAATCATCAGATAAGTTGCACAGAGTACAATCAGCAGATATACTCCGGTGCTCAATAGCTCTTTCATTATTCTACTCATTCTTTCCTCATTTCTGCGCATCTTCTGTCAGCACGGTTGTTCTAATGTGATACGCCCTAATCTTCCGCTTCTGAAATCATCTACCAGAATGGATGCTGCCTTTTCAAGGTCAAGATTATCTCCCTTTGTATAGCATTTTCTGCTCTCTGCAATCGCCTTTAAAGTATCTGCCTCTTTTTCCTGCATCTCAATATCGTATCGCTCTGAAATTGCTTGTGGATAGCGTTCTCCAAGCACATGAATAAAATCACACGCCAATTCGTCCATCAGGATGATTTCATCATTGATGGAACCGATAAACGCCAGCTTCATACCAACCTCCTGATCCTCAAACTTCGGCCACAAAATACCGGGCGTGTCCAGAAGCTCCAGACCTTTATTCAGACGAATCCACTGTTTTCCCTTAGTGACACCCGGTTTATTACCGGTCTTAGTACAGGCTCTTCCTGCAAAGGCATTAATAAAGGTAGATTTTCCTACATTAGGAATTCCCACCACCATAGCTCTCACAGGGCGATTCACAATACCCTTTTTTCTGTCCCGTTCAAGCCTTTCTCTGCAGGCTTCCTGCACGATAGTGTTAATATTTTTGATTCCGGCACCTGTTCTGGAATTCACTTCCAGCACATGTGCTCCCTGCTCCTCAAAATATGCTACCCACTTTTTATTCATCGCTGAATCGGCCAAATCTGATTTATTTAAAAGAATAATTCGGGATTTATTTTTCCCAAGCACATCTATATCCGGATTTCGACTGCTTACCGGAATCCTTGCGTCAACAAGCTCAATAATCAAATCAATTAGTTTTATATTTTCCTGCATCATACGCTTTGCTTTAGTCATATGACCGGGATACCATTGATAATTCATCTTTCCTCACATTCCTCCGTATAAACGACACCATTTTATTTTACGAAACCGATTCCTTCGCCGCCTCCTGACAGATGAAGCCAAGCCTTGCCAATTATATTCTCTCCCTTTACGGGTCCTACATTAGCAGACCTACTATCCTCACTGTTGTTCGGATTATCTCCTATACAAAAATATTCACCGTTTTCCAGAAAAAATTCATTCTCAGCGATACCGGAATCCAGAATCTTCTCCGTCACCCACTTGCATTCCGCACCATTGACATAAAGAATACCGTCTGTGATTCTAATGCTGTCACCCGGAACACCTACCACTCTTTTCACATAATAATGTGCGTTTTCATTACCATTCGGCAAAAAAACTACCACATCACCATCCTTGGGCATGGATAGAATATAGAGAAAACGATTGATATATATTCTCTGACCGTTGAACAAGGTATCCTCCATGGAAACCCCAACCACATTGGTTGTCATTCCAAAGAAAAGATTAGCGACACATGCCAGAAAAATAGCTGCCACAATACCAAATATCCAGCTGAATATTTCTTTTACAATGGCAGAGCTTATCTTTTTTCTTCTCCTGTAAAAACTAAGTCCCTTATGTCTTCTTGCCATATTGCCATCCTGTTTTCCATTTGTTGTGTCAAATCCGAAAATCTGTGTTTCCCACGCGAAATAATACCGATATATTTCGAATTCAACATACTGATTGTAACACAATTTTATCAAATAGAAAAGGACAACTACACATGTAATTGTCCTTTTGAAACACAAATTA
>CAYOHU010000103.1:0-6464 GCA_964403845.1 uncultured Acetatifactor sp. | reverse complement strand
GGTGAAGCATCACCAGAAGAGATGGAAACCCTTCTTGCAGAGACTGGTACCTATCAGGAACTTCTGGAACAGCATGATTTTTATATGATTGATGCAAAAGTAGAAGAAATCGGTCATGCCCTGGGACTGGATGAGCTCGGTCTTGACCGGGATGTCACTGATCTTTCCGGCGGTCAGCGTACCCGTGTCCTTATGGGCAAACTGCTTCTGGAAAAACCGGATATTCTGCTTCTGGACGAGCCTACCAACTACCTGGATGAACAGCACATCGAATGGCTGAAACGATAGCTGAATGATTACGAGAATGCCTTTATCCTGATATCCCATGACATTCCTTTCCTGAACAGTGTCATCAATCTGATTTATCATATGGACAATCAGGAGCTGAACCGTTATGTCGGTGACTACGATAAATTTCAAGAGGTCTATGCCATGAAAAAATCTCAGCTGGAGGCAGCGTACAACCGCCAGCAGAAGGAGATTGCCGATCTGAAGGATTTCGTAGCCCGCAACAAAGCGCGTGTATCTACCCGAAACATGGCTATGTCCCGTCAGAAAAAGCTTGATAAAATGGATGTAATCGAACTGGCAGCCGAAAAGCCAAAGCCTGAATTTCGATTTAGAGAAGCCCGCACTCCCGGTCGGATTTTGTTTGAAACCAAGGATCTGGTCATCGGATATGACGAGCCTCTTTCCAAGCCGCTGAACCTGTCCATGGAACGGGGACAAAAGGTGGTGCTTGTAGGTGCAAACGGTATCGGTAAAACTACTTTATTAAAGAGCATCCTTGGACTCATCAAGCCTCTATCCGGCAGTGCACAGCAGGGCGATTACCTGGAAATCGGCTACTTTGAGCAGGAAATGAGCGGCAAGCAGGACAACAGCTGTATCGAAGAAATCTGGCAGGAGTTCCCGGGCTTCACACAGTACGAGGTGCGCTCTGCTCTGGCAAAATGCGGACTGACCACCAAGCACATTGAGAGCAAGGTCAAGGTGCTAAGCGGCGGCGAGCAGGCAAAGGTCCGCTTATGCAAACTAATCAATCGCGAAACCAATGTCCTGCTGTTAGACGAGCCCACTAACCACTTGGATGTGGATGCCAAGGACGAATTAAAGCGTGCGTTACAGGAATACAAGGGAAGTATCCTGATGGTCTGCCACGAACCCGAATTCTACGAAGGTCTTGCTACAGAGGTATGGGATTGTGCAAAATGGACCACGAAGGTACTGTAAATTCACCCAGCCCTTTATTGGTCTGTCTCATATACGTTTCTCACCATGCTGCTGACCACATACAGTACCTCTCCGTTGTACTCCACACGGGACCAGCCCGAATCCGGACTGTGTCCGGTTCGATGTACCACCGTGCCATTGCTGATCTGACACTTCGCAGTGGCCTCTCCCTGAGAGGTACTGGGCTCTATACGCAGATTTACATATTCCTTGGGAGTCACGTAATCATCACAAGCCTGAAAAATGATCACTCTGCCATCCTGTGTATTGACCCGGTTAGGGTCGCTTGGTGCAGCAGGTGTCTTGTAGGTCAGATCCGTGGTCAGATAGCCGCTTACTGCATAGACTGTCTGCCCGTTATAATCCAATCTGGACCAACCCGTGGTGTCATTCACCCCGGTTCTGGAAAGAGTCTCACCATTCAAAAGCTGTGCCACCACATTCTCTGAATCTACCGTACTGGGGACGGAGCGCAGATTTGTCACATCCTTGGCAGTGACGGTATCTGCAACCTCAGTAAAGCTCATGGATTCATTGCCGGAAATTGGCTCCTGTTCTCCCACAAGACCTTCTTCCATCGCCCCGTTATCCGTCTGTTCCGCGTCACCGGCTTCCGTTTCTGCAGGCATTTCCTCCGTTGTTTCAGACTCATTCATCCCGGTCTCGGACACAGCTTCTCCGCCCTCAGGTCTATCCACATCGGTTTCAGACATGTCTTCTCCGGTCCCGGTAATGTCCTGCCCCGTTTCCGTGGCGTATGCGGTCGATTCCTCTCCCCGCTCCCTATGGGTGAAGCTCCACAGAACTGCGCAGATAACCGCCGCCAATGCAATCAGACCGAGACAGACACCCGCAATCACCGCGGGATGAAGCCTGTCCTCCTCAAAATCATCATTGTCAAGCTCTCCATCCATTTCCTCTTCTTCGTCAATATCTTCTAAGTCCAAATCCTCATCCGCAAAAAATCTATCTCTTTTTTTCATCATACAACTCTCCATTCCACTGCCTATAGTTCAACCACTATTTTGCGCCTAAGATTGGATTTTGTAAAGGATTTTGTAAAGTGTATTACTCTGTATTCGGATCATATTCCAAAATATCTCCCGGCTGACAATTCAATGCCTCGCAGATTGCTACCAATGTGGAAAATCGGATTGCACTGATTTTACCGGTTTTCATCTTAGACAAATTCACATTCGAAACTCCGACCTTCTCTGACAACTCATTTAAACTCATCTTTCGGTCAGCCATCACTCTGTCTAGCCGTAATATTATTTTTCCCATGATTTCGCCTCGCTTCTACAATGTCTCGTCGGATTCCTGCTGCAGCAGCGCACCATACTTAAAGATATAAACCAATACCAACACGACCAGAACCACCAGAATCACGTCTAAATCCACTGTGAATAACAGGCTCAGTTTGCTGTTTTTTATACTTTCCGATACAGAATTGGTGATAGTGGAGGTAATTGTCCAAGGGATTAAGGCAATTGCAAGATTTTGCATTTTTCTGATAACATTTGTTTCAAAGGGCGAATTGCAGTCACGAAATGCCTTGCATAAGCCTCCGACAAAAATCAAGGTTATAAAGGTCATTACTAATGCTATCATGGCTAAAACCACAAGCCAGGCCACATCCCTCATGGTAAAGGAATAGTCCTCCAAATCCCCTCTCAGCATTACCTTCTCTTCCGTGATTTCAAACTCTGAAAAATCATTCTTCTCATCCTCGCTGATTTCTGATGCCAACACGTCTTTTGCCAATTTCATCTGATTCTGCGGTATCGTTACCCCTAAAGCGGAATAATCCACTTCCATGACAATTTCGCCGACAACGGACATCTTCAGCATAGATTCCGGTATCACAAAGCATATAACAGCTCCAATTATGGACAATACCATTCCTATGCCCACCAGTATTTTTGCTATCAATGTGATAACATTACTGATTTTACCGATTTTGTTAATTTTCTGAATTGCTTCTGTTTTCATCTTTCTCCTCCATCATTTTCCTGATTGAATATCGTATATGCTATAGTGCAAACACTTAAAATAAATTATTTAATGTTTGTCGTTAAATGCAGTTTACTACTGCTTTTTATATTTGTCAATTGTTTTTTTATGTTAAACATTAATTTTTTTATTAAAGCGCAGAAAAGGTGTGCTTCCCAAATCAGAAAGCACACCTTTTCTTCTTATTCCCATTATCTTATTCCAATTATCTTACTCGAAGCTTCTTCCCGAGAAGCGTCCTACCGTATGATTCGATTCCTGCTGCGTATGATTCTCTGTATGACCCTCTGTTGCAGCCTCCTCATTCTCTGATTTCTCCGGTGCTTCGGCAGATAGCTCGCCCGGTGAATCCGTGTCACCCTCAGCAGGCAGCTCCGTCACTGAATCCGTGTCACCCTCAGCTTCTGTGACTGTCCCTGTATTTTCCGTAGCTTCCTCTTCCTTTTTCTCCTCAGGCTCGGGAATTCCCTTTTCTTTCCGGAAGATTTCCATGAACTCTTTACCGGTAATCGTCTCCTTCTCTATCAGAAATGCTGCCAGCTTATCCATGAGCTCCCGATTCTCGCGGAGCATTTCCAGTGCCTTTTCATAGCTTTCCTTGATGATTGCAACTACCTCAGCATCAATTGCTGCCGCAGTCTCATCACTACAGTTCAATGCCGTTCTTCCATCCAGATATTTACTCTCCACAGTCTCCAGTCCCACCAGACCAAACCTTCTACTCATACCATATCTGGTCACCATGGAACGGGCAATCTCGGTAGCCTTTTCAATATCATTTGCAGCACCGGTGGTCACCGTTTCGAACACCACTTCCTCAGCCGCGCGTCCGCCTACCAGACTCACCAGCATATCACGAAGCTCTGCCTCAGTGTTCAAATATTTTTCCTCCTCCGGTACATGCATTACATATCCCAGTGCTCCCATGGTTCTGGGCACAATGGTAATCTTCTGTACCGGCTCAGAATTCTTCTGCAGCGCACTGATCAAAGCGTGGCCCACCTCATGATAGGAAACAATCTTGCGCTCCTCCTTACTCATAATGCGGTCCTTCTTCTCCTTACCAACCAGTACCTGCTCCACTGCAGCAAACAAATCCTGTTGATTCACGCATTCACGGCCTTCCTTCACTGCATTAATAGCCGCTTCGTTAATCATATTTGCCAAATCAGAGCCAACTGCACCACTGGTAGCCAGAGCAATTGCATCCAAATCTACCGTGTCATCCATCTTAACATCCTTGGAATGAACCTTTAAAATCTCCACTCGTCCCTTTAAATCCGGCTTGTCCACAATAATACGTCTGTCAAAACGGCCGGGGCGAAGTAAAGCTTTATCCAAAATTTCAGGGCGGTTAGTCGCTGCCAAAATCAATATACCCTTGGAGCTGTCGAAGCCGTCCATCTCGGAAAGGAGCTGATTCAGAGTCTGCTCTCTCTCCTCGTTGCCGCCGCCATACTTGGAATCACGGCTTCGTCCGATGGCATCAATCTCATCAATAAAGATGATACAGGGAGCATTTTTGGTAGCCTCCTTAAACAGATCACGCACACGGCTGGCACCCACACCCACATACAATTCCACAAAATCGGAACCTGTCATGGAAAAGAAGGGCACCTTTGCCTCTCCTGCCACAGCTCTCGCCAAAAGAGTTTTACCGGTTCCGGGCGGTCCGACAAGCAATGCTCCCTTCGGCAGCTTGGCACCGATCTTGGCGTATTTGCCGGGGTTATGCAGGAAATCCACTACTTCCACCAGTGATTCCTTTGCCTCATCCTCGCCTGCCACATCCTTGAAGGTGACTCCGGTCTGCTTCTGAACGTAAACCTTTGCATTGCTCTTTCCCACACCCATGGGTCCACCGCTTCCTCCCATCTTACGGAAGACAAGGCTTAGAATCACACAGATTACCGCAAATAATATGATAGGACTCAGGATCTCTATCCAGAATGAAGTATTGTTTTGCACACGCTGCGCCTTTACTCCATGTGCTTCCAGTCTCTCTGTCAGCTTGGTGAGATCCTCCATCATCAGAGTCGTGTACCGCCGGGCAGGCTCCTTTGGTGAAAGGATTTCTGCCAGAATCTCCTGCGGTGTCTGCACAGCTTCCTGAGAAGTCTGCCCTGCAGCTTCTCCCTCCTCAGACTTTAAGGTAACCAACAGCTTAACATTCTCCAGATTAACCGTAACCGATTCTACTTTTTCTGCTTCCAGATCCTGCAAAAACTGTGTATATTCCACCTCGGACACATCATTAGTACCGCCGAATATCATGCTGAATAACCCATATGTGGAAAAAAGCATAAACGCTAACATAAGAATCAGTATGACGATGTTCAGCTTCGGCGGCTGCCCGTTATTATTCCCCCTGTTGGAGTTTCCGCCCGATCCGTTCCCGTAACCGTTATTATTGCGGTTATCTCCGTTGTTAAATTGGTTAAAATTCTGATCACTCATTTAATTACTCTTTCCTTTTAAAATTGGCTCACTGGTCAAATCTACCTTGAGTTTCTTGAATATTTTAATATCCACGTCTGAGAGCATTACGGAGGTATGCACCTGACATCCCTTCAGCTTCGGAAGCTGCTCCAGGGCTTTTCTTGCCTTTTGGTCGTTCATTGCTGAGATAGAAAGCGCAATCAACACTTCATCCGTATGCAGGCGGGGATTTTTCCCACCAAGATATTTGGTTTTCAATTCCTGAATCGGCTCAATTGCTTCGGGAGAGATCAGATGCGTATCATCATCCACTTCCCCGAGATATTTCAACGCGTTCAACAGCAAAGCTGCTGACGCTCCCAGCAAATCCGTGGTCTTGGAGGTAATGATGGTGCCGTCGGCAAGCTCAATGGCAGCTGTGGGAACACCTAACTCCTCCGCGCGTTTCTTTGCGGCAACCGTTACTTTTCGGTCGTCCGTAGAAATCTTCGCCTGCTTCATCAGAAGTTCAATTTTGTAAACCTCATTTTCTTTCCCTTTTCCCTTGATGAGATCATTCAAGGCTGTGTAATAGCGGCGAATAATCTCCATGTGGGAGGCTTCCCTGCAGGCCTCATCATCCACGATACATTTGCCGGCCATATTGACTCCCATATCAGTGGGAGACTTGTAGGGATTCTCACCGTAAATCCCTTCAAAAATGGCGTTCAACACAGGGAAAATTTCAATATCACGATTATAGTTAACCGTGGTCTCTCCATATGCCTCCAGATGGAAGG
>CAYOHU010000102.1:0-6511 GCA_964403845.1 uncultured Acetatifactor sp. | reverse complement strand
GTCTTATCCTTGGCTAAGGTCACAAGTCCATTGTCGGCCTGCAGCTCACCTACGATAATGCGAAGCAGTGTAGTCATGCCTGCTCCGTTAATGCCGACTATGGCTGCCTTTTCATAATCTTCAATATGAAAACTGACATTTGCAAGAACCTGATTCTCTGCAAATGCTTTAGTGATATTCTGACAAGAAAGTATCATTGCATTTTGTTCCTTTATTTCATGGTATGTCCGGCCGTGAAGTGGCACATGACAATTTATTTTACCCTTTACAAATATTCCTGTCAATTCATTGACAAGTTTTTAACATTTGGCTATAATAAATCTATTGAAAGTGGGAGGTAAGGATTGTGGAAGAAAAAGAGATTTCACAGGCTGTAGTCGGCAGACTGCCACGTTATTTCAGATACCTTGGTGAATTAAAGGATGAAGGTGTTGAGAGAATATCATCCCAGGAATTAAGCGGGCTTATGAAAGTGACAGCGTCGCAGATTCGTCAGGATTTTAATAATTTTGGCGGCTTTGGTCAACAGGGGTACGGTTACAATGTTGAATTTTTATATAAAGAAATCGGAAAGATTTTAGGATTGGATTGCACACATAATTTTGTGATTATTGGCGCAGGAAATTTGGGAAGAGCATTGGGAAATTATATGAATTTTGAACGCCGTGGCTTCATTTTTAAGGGAATGTTCGATCAGAATCCCGAACTGATAGGCAGAGATGTACGTGGGATTAAGGTTATGCCCATGGAGGAGATGGAGCATTTTGTCAGAGAGCATGATATTGAGATTGCAGTACTGACCATCCCTAAGACAAGTGCGGTGGAGATTGCTGACAGGCTGGTGCAGAACGGAATCAGGGCAATATGGAATTTTGCACATGTAGATTTGAATGTACCGGACGGAATTCAGGTTGAAAATGTTCATCTATCGGACAGCCTGATGAAGCTTTCTTACAATATTAATCGTTCAATGCAGGAGAGAAAACGTTCATAGACCGAAGGAGGTATTTATGCAACGTAATGACGAGAGACCGAGAAAGTCAATATTTGCGGAAGCACTTCAAGGAAAAATTATTCCCGTCCTCACTTTGGATCATAAGTGGTATCGCCTATTTGACGAGGTTGGTAAAAAAGAAGTTAAGAAATTATCTGAACAGCTGAATACGCTTTTGAAAAGACAGGGGCATTTGAATACGGAGTTGCGGGAAATCAAGAAGCTGAAGAAAAAGCTCATGAATGAAATCGTCATTATGGTTGATCAGGCGGAACAGACGGGCAGCAGCGAAATTGAGAAAAAAATAGAGGAGCACAAGCGTCTTATTACGGATTGTAATGAGAAAATTGAGCGCTATCAGGAGGAACTGCTAGAGCTTCCCCGTCAGATAGAACAGGTCAATTATCAATTAATGCTGCTGACAATGGAATGCTGCTATGATACAATGCAAGAGAACACTGAAAAAATCAAAGAAGTTGAGAATTGGGTAACAGAGATTCGCATTGAATTAAAAAAACGTCTCATAGACAAGCAGGAGATGGAACAGAAAAATCATACAATATATTCTTATATGCATGATGTGTTCGGTGCAGAGGTGCTGGATCTGTTTGATATGAAATATAATCCGGAGGAGCAGCATCCTACGATTTCACAGGAGAAGAATCCGAATTAAATAAGCCTCAGAAAAGGATCGCTGCAATAGGTCGGTGGTCTTTTTACATTTATATGTGCTGTGGTTTGAAGAAAATCTCGCGGAAAGAGTGGAGGAAGGATATGAAATATCTTGTTACTTCCGAGGAAATGAAAACATATGACAATAATACAATAGACGAAATCGGAATTCCGGGCATAGTGTTGATGGAGAGGGCAGCTCTTGCAGTCCTTACACAGATTGAAAAATATTTCAGCAGTACGCAGAAGGATGCAAAGACGCCCCGCATCCTGATACTAGCGGGAATGGGTAATAATGGTGCGGATGGTCTTGCTCTTGCCAGGTTGCTTGCGGAAAAAGAGTTTTCTGTAGATGTCAGATGTGTCGGAAGAGAAGAAAAAGCAACTGCACTATGGAAGCAGCAGAGAGAAATTCTCCGCAATTATCCGGTAAAAATTGGGAGCAAAATGCAGGATGCGGAATATACTATATTGGTGGATGCATTGTTTGGCATTGGTCTGTCCAGAGCTGTAGAAGGTGAATATGCGGATGCTATTGCTGGTTTCAACCAAAAACAGGGTTATAAAATAGCAGTCGATATGCCCAGTGGATTGGATACTGATACGGGGAAGGTGCTTGGCTGTGCAGTGAAGGCGGATTTGACAGTAACCTTCGGCTTCTGCAAAAGGGGGCTGGTGCTTTATCCCGGATGCGAATACGCCGGTGAGGTAGTGACCTCTGATATCGGTATCACAAGGCAAAGCTTTTTTGGTGAAATACCGGGGATGTTCTGTTACGATGAGAATGTAAAAACGCTGATGCCGGAACGGGCAGGAAACGGAAATAAAGGCACGTTTGGCAAGGTGCTTCTTGTGGCCGGCAGTGAGAATATGGCAGGAGCCGCGATTATGGCAGCGAGAGCGGCATACAGAACAGGAGCAGGGATGGTGAAGGTGATTACCCCGTCTGAAAATCGTGTGATCATTCAGGAGGCAGTTCCTGAGGCACTTTTGGGCAAAGAAGATGAGCTTGAAGAAAGCCTGAGATGGGCGAATGTGGTTGCAATCGGTCCCGGAATCGGGAAGCGTGAAGAGGCAAAAAAATGTCTTAATGATATTATTTCAAAAAGTAAAATTCCTATTCTGATTGACGCTGACGGCTTAAATCTGTTGGCGGAGGATAGAAAATTACAACAGCTTCTGGCAGAAAAAACATGTGACGTAATTCTGACCCCGCACGTGGGAGAATTGGCAAGGCTGACAGGCAAAGGTATTTCCGATATAAAGGAGAAGCTGCCCCTTATTGCAACGGAGCTGTCTAAGCAGCTTCGGGCAATTGTCGTGGCAAAGGATGCCCGTACCTTCGTGTGTAAGGAGCATCAGCCTGTTTGCGTGAATATCAGGGGAAACAGCGGAATGGCTACCGCAGGAAGCGGGGATGTGCTGGCAGGTATCATTGCTGCGTTGTTGGCTCAGGGATTGAGTGCTTATGAAGCATCGTGTGTCGGTGTCTATCTTCATGCATGTGCGGGAGATTTGGCAGCGGAGGCGTTGGGAGAGTACGGAGTCATGGCGGGTGATATTGCAGAGAGAATCAGTTCCCTGTAGCAGAAATATAGAAAAAGAGATACGGAGAGGCAGGTAATAAGTGTGATACATGCGGATTTACAGGCAAAGCTTGATACATTTCAAAGAGGATATATTCAGGTTGATCTGGATGCCATCGTGAATAATATGTACAGCATGAAGCGGAATATTTCTGAGCATACAAAGATGCTTGGTGTTATAAAAACGGATGGGTATGGTCATGGATGTGAGCCGATTGCTCGTTGCCTGGAACAGCTGGACTATATGTTTGGATTTGCAGTAGCAACACCGGAGGAAGCGCATCGTCTGCGGGAAGCAGGGATTCAAAAGCCGATTCTGATTCTGGGTTATACGTTTCCATACTGCTATGAGATGCTGGCAAAGGAGGAAATCAGACCGGCTGTCTTTCGTTATGATGCCATAGAGGGACTATCTGCTGCCGCACAGAAAACAGGGAAACCCGTGAAGGTGCATATTAAGGTAGATACGGGAATGTCCAGAATAGGAATTACTCCTGATGAGGAAGGGCTTCGCTTTGTTGAGACCCTGATGCAGAAGAAAGGGATTGAGATAGAAGGTATTTTTACTCATTTTGCAAAAGCAGATGAGGTGGATAAAACCAGTGCGAGAAATCAGCTTGCGCTATTTAAAGGCTTTATAGAATCAATAGAGAACAGACTGCATCTGAATATCCCAATCAAACATTGCTCTAACAGCGCGGGAATTTTAGAGCTTCCGGAAGCCAATCTGGATTTGGTGAGAGCGGGAATTTCTCTCTATGGTTTGACACCATCGGAGGAGGTGACGGGCGAAACACTGAAGCTGCGTCCGGCGTTATCCTTTTATAGTCATATCGTATTTATTAAGACAATCCATGCCGGGCAGAGTGTCAGCTACGGAGGAACCTTTACTGCGGACAGGGATATGCGCATTGCCACGATCCCGATAGGATATGGTGACGGTTATCCCAGAGCTTTGTCCGGGATAGGACATGTCCTGCTCCATGGGAAAAAAGCTCCGATTCTCGGAAGAGTCTGTATGGATCAGTTTATGGTAGATGTGTCTGATATTCCGGAAACTGCTGAAGGAGACCGTGTTACACTGATCGGATCAGATGGAGCAGAACGGATCAGTGCAGAATTGTTGGGAGAGCTGTCAGGCAGATTTAATTATGAGCTTGTCTGTGATCTTGGAAAGCGAATCCCAAGAGTTTATTTAAAAGAGGGCGTTCCTGTGGAAATCAAAGAAGAATTGTAAAAAGCTCATATGATAATTGAATACCTCCGGATAAAACGGCAATACTATCCGTACTGGAAATACAGATTTGTATAGCATTATGGAGGGAAAATGAGAAGAGGAGATGTATATTACGCAGACCTACGACCGGTGATCGGATCTGAGCAGGGAGGAGTCAGACCTGTTTTGATTATACAAAATGATGTGGGAAACAGACATAGTCCGACGGTCATCTGCGCTGCAATCACTTCTAAGATGAATAAGGCAAAGCTGCCCACCCATATAGAACTGAGTTCTTCCCTGTATGATATGGATAAGGATTCCGTGGTGTTATTGGAACAACTTCGAACAATTGATAAGAAACGCTTGAAAGATAAGGTGTGCCATCTGGACGGTGAAATAATGAAAAAAGTGAACAGAGCCTTGATGGTCAGTCTGGAACTTGATACATAAGGCGTCAGTCCTTGACGGATGATGACAGAGATGATATATTTACAACGTCTGATGTAAATAATTGTAACTATTTGTTCCCCATTTGCTAATTACACGGTCTTTATTTCATAAATTTACATGGATCTGAATAGTTACAAATAATTATGTAATCAGAGAATAGTGTAGTCCTTTCAGGATTGCAAATAACGTCCCAAAATGAACTGAACAATATAAAAAAGCTTTATTTCGAAAGAGAGGTTTTTAATTTCATGGATGACAGTGGGCCTACTGCCAGTATTATGCTGCTTATTTTACTATTGTTGGTGGATGTG
Organism: uncultured Acetatifactor sp.; assembly: GCA_964403845.1. Lineage (GTDB taxonomy): Bacteria > Bacillota > Clostridia > Lachnospirales > Lachnospiraceae > Acetatifactor. The sequence continues at coordinate 1,279 of CAYOHU010000102.1, read as the reverse complement.
TTTTTTTATGGATTCGGCACCGCTTCAGGAGCTATAAATCTGAAGGATATAGAGAGGCAGACAGAGGATGAAAAGAACAAAAAAACGCAAAGACTGAAAAAGATAGTAAGTAATCCTACAGATTATGTAAATACCGTACAACTAATTGTGACCCTGGTTAATGTGATCATTGGATGGGAATATGTGGGAAAATGGTCTCATTTAGTTTCGATATTTTTGCAGTTTATTGCAGAAGACAAAATGAAACTTATGAGTATTTCAGAGGAAGCAGTAGGGCTGCTTGCTGTTTTCGCGACCATGTCCGTGCTTCTGTACATAATATTAACCTTTGGCGTATTGCTGCCCAAAAAACTTGCCGCTAGAATCCCGGAAAAATGGGCCTATGCCTGTATCACTCCGGTGTATTATATTACTGCAATTATGAGACCATTTACCGGTTTTGTGAATGTTTCTGTGAAAGGGATTTTGTTCCTACTCGGTGTCAGAGGCAAGGAGGACGAGAATGATGTGACAGAAGAAGAAATCATCAATATGGTTAATGAAGGTCATGAACAGGGCGTGATTCAAGCCAGTGAAGCGGAGATGATATCCAATATTTTTGAATATGGTGACAAGGAAGCTCAAGATATCATGACTCATAGAAATAATGTTGTGGCGATTGATGGAAATACCTGCCTCAGGGAGGCAATTGCATTTATGATTGCAGAGAAGAACAGTCGTTATCCTGTGTTTGAGGAGAATTTGGATCATGTTATCGGTATCTTACATCTAAAGGATGCGATGCGTGTGCCGGATGTTGAAGGAAAAGCAGAGATTTCCGTTAAAGAGATAGACGGGCTGTTACGTGAGCCGCATTTTGTCCCAAGAACTAAGAATATCGATGAGCTGTTTCAGGAAATGCAATCCCGTAAACTACAGATGGTCATTGTAGTGGACGAATATGGTCAGACAGACGGTCTGGTTGCGATGGAGGATATTCTGGAGGAAATCGTCGGCAATATCATGGATGAATATGATGAGGATAGGGAATATATCGAAGATAAGGGAAACGATGAATATATCATAGAAGGGAAAACTCCTCTTGAGGAATTGGAGGAACGGTTTGGAATTGATTTTTCAGAGGAAGAATTTGAGACCTTAAATGGATTCCTGATTGCAAAACTTGACAGAATACCGGACAAGGATGAAAAATTTGCCGTGGATTATCAAGGATATAACTTTAAAATCCTGTCTGTGGATAACAAAATGATAAAAAGCGTTCTTGTTACCAGACTTCCCG
>CAYOHU010000101.1:0-6511 GCA_964403845.1 uncultured Acetatifactor sp. | reverse complement strand
ATATGTCTGAGTATATGGAAGGTCACTCAGTGTCCAAAATGATTGGTTCACCGCCCGGATATGTGGGCTTTGAGGAAGGCGGACAGCTGAGTGAGAAGGTTCGTCGCAATCCGTATTCAGTGGTGCTTTTTGATGAAATTGAGAAAGCTCATCCCGACGTGTTCAATATTTTGTTACAGGTGCTGGACGACGGTCATATCACGGACTCCAAGGGCAGAAAGGTAAGCTTTAAGAATACCGTTCTGATTATGACCTCCAATGCGGGGGCACAACGTATCGTAGATCCTAAGAATTTAGGTTTTGCTACGGAGAAGAGTGAGAAAAAGGATTATGAGACGATGAAGTCCGGTGTTATGGAAGAGGTAAAGAAAAGCTTTAAGCCTGAATTTATCAATCGTATTGATGACATTATCGTGTTCCATCAGCTGAATCAGGATAATATGAAGCAGATTGTCAATCTGCTGGCTTCCAATCTTTATAAGAGATGTGAAAGTCAATTGGATATTCAGCTGAGCATTACACCTGCGCTGAAGGAGCATTTAGTGGAAAAATATGCAGACAATAAGATGGGGGCGAGACCTCTTAAGAGAGCAATCCAGTCTGTTGTGGAGGATGCACTTGCGGAAGAAATCCTGTCAAAGAAGGTAATGCCGGGTGATAAGGTGTCTGCGGGATACAAAAACGGAAAGGTAATTTTTACAGTGAAAAAATAAAATATTTTGTAGAAAAACAGTGTGATTTATATTATACTGTAATTACAAACTATCAGGAGGACAAACAGATGGCAACGATAGAGGAATTGCTCCGTAGTGAGGCGAATGGCACGATTAGTTTCGGAAATCATAAGCTTGCACATAAGGAAAAGGTGGAGGATTTCGAGCATGCGGGAGACTTATATAAGGTAAAGACCTACAGAGAGATTACCAAGCTTGAGAAGAACGGTATGTTTCTGTATGAATCCGTTCCCGGCACCAGTGTATTAGGGTTTCATGAGAGCGAGGAGGGCGTGTCGTTTACTGTGGAAGGTGATGAGGATGCACAGATTACCGTCGGACTTACGGATGATACAGAATATGAGGTGTTCATAGATGATGCCAGCACGGGAACAATGAGGACCGGTCTGGGTGGAAAGCTCAGCCTGAGTGTTGAACTGGCAGGCGTGGGAGAAGTATCTGTAAAAGTGAAACAGGCTTAATCAGTTCCCGGGCAGGGATTACATCTCTGCCTGGGAATTTTTCCCTGTGCTATCGGGGAGAACAGACCGGCAAGGTGGGAACGATATGGCAAAAGGAAAGACAACAACAATATTTTACTGTCAGAATTGTGGATATGAATCCTCCAAATGGCTGGGACAGTGTCCGGGCTGTAAGGAATGGAATACCTTCGTGGAGGAGACTGTCAAAAATACAGATATGAAAAATGCAGGAGGCGCATTGAAACGTCTGTCGGACAAGGCAGAGCCCTGCGTATTATCTGAGATCAGTATTAAAGCAGAGGATAAAATTCTGACAGGGATTGCCGAGCTGGACAGGGTGCTGGGTGGTGGTATTGTACAGGGCTCCCTGACACTGGTGGGAGGCGACCCGGGAATCGGTAAATCCACACTGTTGCTGCAGGTGTGCCGCAATCTGTCCGCTAAGGGTCACAAAATATTGTACATATCCGGTGAAGAATCTCAGGTTCAGATTAAGATGCGTGCTGACCGTATCGGAGCATTCAGCTCCAATATGCTCCTTTTGTGCGAGACAGCATTGGATAACGTAGAGGAAGTGATCAGACAGCAGAAACCTGAGGTCGTGATTATTGACTCTATTCAGACCATGTATAATGATGCGGTTTCGGCGGCTCCCGGCAGCGTGTCGCAGGTGAGAGAGTCCACCGGTGTGTTTCTGCAGCTGGCAAAGGGACTGGGTGTATCTATTTTTATTGTGGGACATGTGACAAAGGAAGGAACGGTAGCCGGTCCCAGGGTGCTGGAGCATATGGTGGATACCGTGTTGTATTTTGAAGGAGACAGACATGCATCCTATCGTATTCTGCGTGGAGTAAAAAACCGTTTTGGCTCAACAAATGAAATTGGTGTCTTTGAGATGCGTGAGGAAGGACTGGTGGAAGTGGCAAATCCTTCGGAATTCATGCTGAACGGGCGTCCGGAGGATGCCAGCGGCTCTGTGGTGGCATGCTCCATGGAGGGTACCAGACCGATTCTGATAGAGATTCAGGCATTGGTATGTCACAGCAATTTTGGTATGCCGAGACGGCAGACCACCGGGACGGATTTTAATCGTGTGAATCTGCTGATGGCTGTACTGGAGAAGCGTTCCGGTGTACAACTGTCAGGCTGCGATGCTTATGTGAATATCACAGGCGGTTTGAAAATCATGGAACCGGCTATTGATTTAGGAATTGTACTGGCAATTCTTTCCAGCTTTCGCAATATGGCTCTTAGCTCTAAGCTCATTGCCTTCGGTGAGGTGGGCCTGAGTGGCGAAGTGCGGGCTGTGAGTATGGCGAAGCAGCGTGTGGCTGAGGCGGAGAAGCTGGGCTTTGATACCTGCATCCTGCCCGCAGTCTGTGCGGAGGAGTGCCGCAAGAACAGTAAAATGAAGATTGTGGGTGTGGGAACTGTGCAGGATGCAATCGAATATCTATTCAGAAGATAAAGTAATGACTTTGGAAGAGAAGTGGAGAACAGGAGAGACTTGTTTGGCAGAAGGACGCAGACCAAAAGCTTAGATTTTGATCTGCGTCCATTTTCCTTGTTTAAAACGGATAGATGCAAAGAGGTAACGGGAAATCTGATCTCCCAGAACGCCAAACCAGATACCGACGATTCCAAAACCCAGGGTATATCCGAAGAAATAGGAAACAACGGTTCTGACAATGGTTACGCTGATTGTAGAAGAAATCGCTGTAAAAAGGGTATCTCCGGCACCGCGCAGACATCCCATATAGATAACCTGACAAATCTGAAAAATCACTACGAAAATGATCACATACATGATCTGTACACCGATAGATACAATATGCTCTTCTTTGAAGAAAAGGCTGAAAAGACCACGGGCTCCGAAAAAATAGAGGAAGATCAGTACGGTGGCAATCGTAAAGCCCAGTATTTTGCAGGTACGTCCATACTCCTTGGCTAAGGCTTCGTTTTGCTCGCCAAGGCTTCTGCCAATCAACGCCACAGCGGTGGATTGCAGACCGTCTCCGAAGGAGAAGGAAAGTCCCATGATATTCATTCCAACCTGATGGGCAGCCATGGCATCGGTTCCCTGATTTGCAGCCATAACAGCGGTCAGCATAAAGCCGATGCGCATAAGAATCTGCTCAAAGAAGACGCTGTAGCCCACCTTGGCAAGGCTGAAAAATGAGGAAAATGCCGGCTTTACCTTGTTGCGGAGGATAAATTGAACACTGATAAAGCCCTCCGGCTTAAAAAGCGAGAGAATGCTCATGATGCAGGAAACCACGGTTCCTAATACGGTTGCCAGTGCTGCACCTGCGATTCCGAGGGCTGGAAAACCGAAATGCCCCTCAATGAGCAGATAGTTCAAAACAATATTAATGGTATTGGAAGTGACATTGGTACGCATGGTGATTTTGGTGTTACCGGCACCACGCTGCGCAGAGTTGATTCCCATCTGGATGCAGTTGAAAATCATACCGCCCATTATGATTCGAAAGTAGATTACAGCATTGTCATGAGTTTCGGAGGTGGAGCCGCACAGCTCAATAATGGGGTCAGCCAGTGCGGTAAAGAGAATACTCAGGGCAATTGCCGCCAGAACAATAAATATCAGGGCCGTGAGAAGTAATTTGTTGGCATCGTTCTGCTTTTGCTCGCCGCGCCTTCTTGCCACAAGTGCCGAGAGGGAAACGTTTATCGCAAAGAATAGGGATAATCCGATGAATTTGGGCTGCGTTGTCAGCCCTACGGATGCCACCGCATCGGAGCCTAGGGAGCTGACCATCAGGGAGTCAACTAATCCGGCAAAGGCCACAAAAAAGGATTCTATAATAGCAGGCCATGCCATGGCTAGGGTGATTTTGACGGTATCTTTATGAAGGTGGAGTCCTTTTTTAAGCTGCTGCGTGATAGAATTCGACATGATGACGCCTTTCTGTAAATGTTATGGTAAATATGGGAAGAGAAAGTTCTGCTTCTCGCTGCTTCCTTTGATTCCAACGATATAGTATAGCACATTGACAGGGATTTTTAAATTGTAAATATTTTTACAAAAACTTTGATTTTTTGCTTGCTAAATATAGGAGGGGTATGCTATAATACTTTTCGTCAGTTAAAAAACGACATAGGGGAATAGTACAGCGGTAGTGCGGCGGTCTCCAAAACCGTTAACGGGGGTTCGATCCCCTCTTCCCCTGCTACCAAAGTAAGCCGAGCCAATATGGTTCGGCTTTTTTCATATAATCAGACCAAGAGGTGATCCCTATGACAGAAAGAACCGTTTCCTATTCTAAAACAGAGCAGGTACATCTGGTACAGCCGGCCGACCTAAACGGAGGCGGACGTCTTTTCGGCGGTACTCTGCTCAAAATGATCGACGAGCTGGCTGCAGTTGTTGCTATGCGCCATACCGGCATGAAAACAGTAACCACCGCCGCCATCGACAATCTCACCTTCAAATCCGGTGCCTATGTAAATGATCTGATCGTCCTGATCGGCTATATCACCTACACCGGCCGGACTTCCATGGAAGTGCGTGTGGATACCTATGTAGAGTGCAATGACGGCATGCGCTATCCTATCAACCGTGCCTATATTGTTATGGTTGCCTTGGATGAAAATGACCATCCGGTACCCGTTCCTCAGCTTATTTTAGAAAATGATATCCAGCGCGAAGAAAATCTTCTGGCACAAAAACGACGGGATTTTCGTTTAGAGCGCAGAAAAAGCGGATTTTAATATCCGCTTTTTTACAGCCATTCCTCCGGCGAAAGTTCTCTGCCGTCCAAAACAGCCCGTTTTAATTCTCCCCGTTCATAACAGAGCTTTAAAGAAAAGAAATCCCTTCGCTCCTCTAACAGTCGCAAGAAAATGTAATCCCCCTCCCAAAGCTCCAATTCCTTTAATCTGCTTTTGGGAACCCATTCCAGAGTACCCTCATTACAATCCTGCAGTCTTCCCTCGTAACAATCGGAAGTATACAGGCACATATACTCTGTCGGCCACACATCTGTTTCAAAGGTAATGATCCCTCGAAAACTATAATGTAACAGAGTCAGACCGGTCTCCTCCTTTACTTCTCTTAAGAGACATTCCTCCGGGCTTTCACCTTCTTCAAAATGTCCGCCTACGCCGATCCACTTATCCTTATTAATATCCTTTTCCTTCTTGATACGATGTAACATCAGATAACAGTCTTCTTTTTCAATATAACATAAAGTTGTTAATGGTGATTTCATATCTTCTACCTACCTTCATTCCGTAAGATTCCCAAGCTTTGACATTTGTAGATCTTCTTTTATATTATTACAATATAATTATAGAGGACATAATCCGGATTATCAATTAGCCTGATGCATAAAAATATTTTTTTACAAAGATCATCAAATAATTTTTTATAGATAAATTGTGATTTTGGATAACCTGTGCTATACTAGATGGGAATGTTTTTGATTACCAAAACTCAAAGAGGAGCATACTCATGAAAATCGGATTTGACAATGAAAAATACTTAGCATTACAGTCTAAACACATTATGGAGCGCATTTTGCAGTTTGATAATAAACTGTATCTGGAATTTGGCGGCAAACTTTTTGACGATTACCATGCCTCACGTGTGCTTCCGGGTTTTGCCGCGGACAGTAAGCTGCAGATGCTGATGCAGTTAGCTGATCAGGCTGAAATCGTTATGGTTGTCAGTGCAGATGATATTGAAAAGAATAAGGTACGCGAGGATCTTGGCATCACCTACGATGATGATGTGATCCGACTGGTGGGCGAATTCCGTTCCCGCGGTCTCTATGTAGGAAGCGTCGTATTGACAAAATATGCAAACCAGTCAAGTGTTGTACATTTTCAGAAGCGCCTTGAGAAAATAGGGCTTAAAGTATACCACCACTACATCATTCCGGGATATCCTACCAATATCCCCATGATCGTCAGCGAAGACGGTTACGGTAAAAATGATTATATCGAAACCACCAGACCTTTGGTTGTCATTACAGCACCCGGTCCGGGCAGCGGAAAGATGGCAGTATGTCTTTCCCAGCTATATCACGAAAATAAACGTGGTATCCGTGCCGGCTATGCGAAATATGAAACCTTCCCGATCTGGAATCTTCCCCTGGATCATCCTGTCAACCTGGCATATGAAGCTGCAACCGCAGATTTAAATGATATTAATATGATCGATCCTTATCATTTAAAAGCATACGGACAGGCTACCGTAAATTACAATCGTGACGTAGAGATCTTTCCTGTATTAAATGCAATCTTTATGAAAATTTTTGGTAAGAGCCCCTATGCTTCACCTACTGATATGGG
>CAYOHU010000100.1:2239-6561 GCA_964403845.1 uncultured Acetatifactor sp. | reverse complement strand
GATACCCTGTGCTGTTTCAGGTCTTAAATAAACGGTATTCTTAGCATCTTCCGTCACACCCTGAAAGGTCTTGAACATCAAATTAAACTGACGAATATCCGTAAAATTATGCTTGCCACAGGTCGGGCAGGGAACATTGTGCTCTTCCACAAAATTCTTCATCTGCTCCTGACTCCACGCATCAACACTCTCCGTAAGCTCAATATCGTTCTCTGCACAGAAGTCTTCAATCAGTTTATCTGCGCGGAAACGCTCATGACATTCTTTACAATCCATCAAAGGATCGGAGAAACCGCCTAAATGTCCGCTGGCTACCCACGTCTGGGGGTTCATCAGAATCGCACAATCCACGCCCACATTATAGGGATTCTCCTGCACGAATTTCTGCCACCATGCCTTTTTCACATTGTTCTTCAATTCAACACCAAGATTACCGTAGTCCCAGGTGTTGGCAAGACCTCCGTAAATCTCAGAACCGGGATATACAAATCCTCTTGCTTTCGCTAACGCTACGATTTTCTCCATTGACTTTTCCATAATACCAAACCATACCTTTCGTGTAATTTATTGTAAATAATGCCAATTCATACCTTTATTGCATGATGCCTCAGGCGTAAAGCCTATGGTTACTGAAGGTTTCAGTCCCATATGTCCTAAGCATCATTTCATGAGCAGGAACACAATCCCCTCTGTTTGTGAGGTGTCCACACTTCCATCCTCATGATACACCGCTCCATCACTGATATAGGTCACACGTTTAGGACAGTAAATCACTGCCTTTGCATCCGTAATCAGCAGATGTTTGTCCGCATTCTGCAACAATTGCTCCTCTGTGTATATTGTGCCGTCCTTTACCCCTTTCAGAATAATGTCCGGCTGATATCCGGCGTTAACTGCCTCTGTGACCGTTCCGTAGAACAGAACTGCCTTATTATAATCCTCATAGGTCTCAGTGCTGTTATATTTATGTGTCACTACCACCTTATTGCTGCCGTCGGACAGGGCTTCTACCTTCTCCACCTTCAGTGGAATCGTCTCTCCTGATTGATGCTCCGTATTGTAATTCGCTGCTTCTTCAACTGCCATAGCAGTCAAATCTGAAATACTGTAATATTCCTTATCAAACTTATCTACCAGATAGGATGTCACTGTTCCGTCATTTGCAATTACCAGAGAAGTGTCACTCACCACCTCAGGCACCTTCGCTTCCCCACAGCCGACCATCATAAGCACTGCAAGAATGCAGACAATTGCACCGTTCCTTTTATTATTCATGAAATGCTCCTTTGATTTTTGTCCCGGACTTCACTCTGCTTCTTCAAAGCTTCAGTTCCTCACAAATACCGGAGTTCTGCATTCATCCGAATACAAACCCACCCGACTCTGAACAATAACCCATTTTAACACAGAGTCTTCAGTATTTCAAGACTTTTGAAATTCCTATCAGTAAAGCGTTTGCGATACTCCTCGGCAATCTCACATAATTCGCTCAAAACGCTGTCTTTTACTGTGAAAGTATAGAGTTTTTCAATAGAACTTTCGGCTATGTAATGCAAGGCATAAACGGTAGATTCTTCTAATTTTCTGTCCTGAGGTACTCCCGGATACTCACCATTCACCACAATTGCTTTTAATTCAAAAATACATTTAATCAACTTATTTGGCAACGCCGGGGCACATAAAGCGCGTATGGATTGGTACAGCAGCTTTAGCATCTCCCTCTCATCGTTATTCTCTCTGGTATAATAATCTGCAACCTCAGCGAAATAAATTCCGTAATAAGCACCTTCGTAATCCGTCATCAATTCCGAAAAAAAGTTGCTAATGTCGGCTTCCGCTAAGGTATAGGAATCTCTGCCGGCATACAGCTTAAATAAACCAAAAGAAAAGGGATTCGTAGCCGCTGCCAAACGATTGCCCGGTCTTCTGGCGCCTCTGGCAAATGCGGATATTTTTCCCTTTTCTTTTGTCAACAAACAGATACGTCTGTCATATTCCCCGACAGGCGTCTGCTTTAAAATCATTCCTGTCACCCATGTGAACTCCTGCATAAGGATTTACTCCTGTCTCGGAAGTGTTCCCCACCTTTTGCGGAGCTGCACTCTCCTTCTCCACATAGGATAAATAATCTTCCACTCTTCCGGTGTATTCAAATTGCTTCCAGTAATTCAAAGATTGCATTTATTGCCCCCCTAATCAGCTTCGTAAAAGTCTGATTATAGGGTTTGCATTTTGCTGTTTTCTATTCGCCCATATTAATATCTTTGGGATTATATCCGAAATTCTTCAACAAGAAATCACTATCACGCCAGTCCTTTTTAACCTTTACCCAAAGCTGCAAATTGACCTTCATTTCCAGTAAATCCTCTATTTCCGGTCGGGCGTTGGAGCCGATTTTCTTCAACATCTGCCCGCCCTTTCCGATAATAATCCCCTTGTGTGAATCCTTCTCACATACTATCGTAGCCTCAATATCGCAAATGGCTCCGCGCTCTTTCATACTCTCTATGCTGACCGCGATTCCGTGAGGAATTTCTTCCTCCAAAAGACGCAGTGCCTTCTCGCGAATCAATTCCGCAACAATCTGGCGCATAGGCTGATCCGTAATGGTATCCTCATCATAAAAGGGCTGACCATATGGCAAATATTTCAAGATACACTGCACCAGCACATCCGTATTGTCCCCTTTTAATGCAGATACCGGAACGATTTCCTGAAATTCAAGCTCCTTACGGTAAGCATCTATGAAGGTCAGGATCTCCTCCTTCTTTACGGTATCTGTTTTATTAATCACCAGGATTACAGGTGTTTTGGTTTTCTTCAGCTGTTCAATGATATGGTGTTCTCCCGCTCCGATATAGGTAGTGGGTTCCACCAGCCACAGAATCACATCCACCTCATTCAGGGTATGCTCCGCTACATTCACCATATAATTACCCAGTTTATTTTTTGCTTTATGAATACCGGGAGTATCCAAAAAAACAATCTGCCCCTCCTCCAATGTCAACACCGTCTGGATTCGATTTCTGGTAGTCTGCGGTTTATTGGATGTAATGGCAATTTTCTGACCAATCAACTGATTCATCAACGTAGATTTACCCACATTGGGCCTGCCAATCAGAGTCACAAACCCTGATTTATAAGAAGGATTCCCGTTCATTTGTATTATCTCCTGTTTCTTAATGGTTATATATTCCCCATTCTACTGATTATTTTTGTGGTTGTGTCGGCTTCTCCTCTCCTGCTGTACCGACGACATTCTTCACCTTACGCTCCCGTCTTCTTCTGCGTAGCTTCTTAATCACAACAACTGCAGCAACCAGAATTATGCCCCATACTACCATGTACGGAATATGTACCACAAACCAGATTCCGAATTCCTGAATACCCTCACCAATATCCCGAAGACTCTCTTTAAAGCCGTTTACAATACGTTCCCCTACTGTCTCCTCAGCCACCGGTGTCAGTTCCTTTACCTCCTCAACAGAAAGATATACGGTACTGTAATCCACCTTGTTGTCATAGGTTCTTAGCTGGGACTCCATACTTTCCAGTGCATATCTCACCTCTGACAATCTTTGTTCTATGGTAAGAATATCCTCAATACTCTCCGCTTTTTCCAACAGCTCCAACAGTCTTGTCTGCTCCGTGCGAAGGGCGTTTTTGTGACTTTCCAGATCCACATAGGCCAAGGTCACATCCTCCACTTTTTCGGAACGTCTTACCACATTGCTGATCTCGGATACCGTCTCCAGAAAACCGTCCAGCTTGTCCTTGGGAATTCGAATAGTCATACCTGCACTTCTGGTGCTTCGGTAATAGGAATAACTGCTGCCGTTGTAGGTATCCATATTCTCGATATACCCACCCAGAGCGCTTATCTGCTCCTCCAATGAAGACATCACCTTATCAAATTCCCGGGTTTCCACATCCATATCCACCGTTTTGATCAGTTTCCGATTGCTTTGTACGCTCGCAGCATTATCATCCACCTCTACGGAAGCCTCCTCCGCAGTCATAGTCTCTTCCCACTTGGACTCTTCCGTCAGATAACTGCCGCCCATGTCCATAACAGAAGTATTCTCCACGCGCGCCACAGAATCCTCCGTCATACCCGAAGCGAACTTCGCCGAGCTGCTGCACCCCGTAAGGGACACCAGCATCCCCCCTGCCAGACAGATAACTGCCAATCTTCTTTTTCTCTCATGCAATCTTCTCATCATTCGTCCTCCCAATTCCCTGCTTTCTAAAAGCTTCGCTTTACCAACTAAAAGCTTCGCTTTACCAACTAAAAGCTTCGCTTTACCAACTAAAAGCTTCGC
>CAYOHU010000100.1:0-2139 GCA_964403845.1 uncultured Acetatifactor sp. | reverse complement strand
TTTTACTAGTAAGAACGATTATTATGCAAAAAGGTTCTCTAATATCAGAAATTTATCACGTTCCTCTTTGAGTTTATTGGCGTTTCCAACTACACAAAGGAAGTCCTCCTCCATAAAAGCATCTATATAAGCAGCTAATTCACGGATATCCTCAGCTGTCGCAGCAAGCACCTCATCCCGTTCCTTCTGTACCATTTCCCGTGTCACACCCGTCATGTAAGCACTCAAAGACCGCAAGCCCTTTGCAGCCGGATTCATAGGTGTATCCAAATCACTGATGGCACCTATGATATACTGTGTCATGGTTCTTTCATCTGCCTGATAAGCAGCAATCGTCTCCGCAGCCTTTTCATAGATTTCAATGGTTCTGCCCAGATTAGGATCGCGGTAGGATACAAAATAACTCTCTCCCGTCCTTCCGAAGCTGCACATACAACCGTAAGCACCACCCTTTACGCGGACATTTACCCACAGATATTCGTACCCCATCATTACCTTAAGCACTCTGAGAGTTCCCTTGTAGGGCAGACCCTTTCTCCGGAAGTTACCTGCACGACACACATACTGAACCTGCCCGGAGGTCATCAATCCCTCGTTCTTCTTTTCTACGCAGGGAATATATTTTGCCTTCTCCACCTCACAGGTATACAGCTCCTCCTTCAACGCCTCCACAGGCGCGGAGAGCTTCTTCACTGCGTCCTCTTCTCCCACAAAATCTATCATCAGATTTTCTCTGCGGAAAATCATTTTGGCAAGCGTCTGCAGCTTTTCAACAAGTGCCTCCTTCTCCGTTTCGAAATTCTGTTCCAAACGGGCAATCAGACGATAAAAAGGAACCCCTGACAATTCTTCACTGAGCACACCGGAAACACTGCCGTAGGCCATAGCCCGACCTGCTGCAACGCTATGACCTCCGGACATCATCTGTGCCTGCATACGGGACTTTCCTTCTGCAATGATCTCATACAAACGCTTGGTGTCCGTAAAGTCACTTGTCATCAAAATCTCTCCCATCATTTCGATGGCTTTATCCAGATTGTCATAGAATACCTTGGTCTTAAGCTCCAAGGTCACCTTACAATCATCAGGATCTTCCACGGAAGAATAAGCGTTGTTTACCGCTGCCATTCCACCGGTAATCAGATTCATCTCATTAAACAGATCACCATATTTGTAATTTTCGGTATTCAACAGTCCCAGACAACCTTTTAAAATACCAATATAGGGAAAATATTCTCCCGGAATCTGATCCAAGTTAAAAATCAATCTCAGATAACCGATACCGTTGGTAAACAGATTATGATACAGCAGCGTGGTATCTCCTATGGAACGCTCCTCATTCACAAAAGCCGCCGCATCTTTCTTCAGATCAGACCTCTGCAAAAGGGGAATCTTTTCCACATCCTCCTTCCTATCCTCAGCCTCCTGGAATTCCGTCAGTGTTCTGAATTTGACAATTACCTCTTCCACTTCCTCAGCACTCATTCCGGCTTTGATGTCGGCAAGCTTTTTCTTCAATGCCGCTTCCTGCTGTTCCAAAAGCCCTGTCTTGGGCTTTAAAATCACAACGGAGCGGTGGGGATTCCGAAGCAGATACTCCTCCACCAGTTCTTCAAAATATCCTTTTTTTGCCTTCTCACGAAGTGCCGCAAAGGTCGCGTTTGCCTCAATATGAATAAAAGGCTTTCTCTCATCATACAGCCAGCTGTCAAGCATCTGCAGGCCATACATCAAGCCCTTGGGATAAGAGCCAAAATCAGCCTCTCTATATTTGAATTCATAATAATTCAAGCCAGCCAGCAATGCCTTCTCATCAAATCCATTTTTCACGATTTCCTGAAGAACGCTCTCTATGGTGCTCAAAAATTCTTCTTCCTTGTCCTGCGACGTATCCTTGGCAACTACACTGAAATAAGGCTGCTTAATACCGTTTTCATAGATGCTGTAAACATCCTTCCCGATTCCCTTGTCCACCAAAGCCTGCTTCAAGGGAGCTCCCGGTGCAGAGCACAACGCATAATCCAAAATTTGGAATGCCACATATAATTCCTGTTCCAGACTGTTACCTACAGAAAGATTCAGGGACAGGTAGGTATTTTCTTCCTCATCCTCTCCCTCATTGATAGGATACTCCTTTAC
>CAYOHU010000099.1:0-6626 GCA_964403845.1 uncultured Acetatifactor sp. | reverse complement strand
GGAAGAAGATATGCTTATGATGATGGGGCGTGAGGAAGGCTTGGAGCGAGGCCGTGAGGAAGGCTTGGAGCGAGGCCGCCAGGAAGGCTTGGAGCGAGGCCGTCAGGAAGGCTTGGAGCGAGGCCGCCAGGAAGGAACATTATCCACACTTTGTGACTTAGTCAGGAAAGGTGTGTTAAGTGAAATTGTTGCGGCAGAAGAGGCGGGGATGTCTGTGGAAATGTTTCGAAAGAAAGTAGCGGAACATGGAAAATAATTTCTTCGGTATTTATTTGCACCTTTCTGTTACTAAAGGCGTGCTGAATAGTTGCAGTATATGAAAAAAATAGGAATAATAGCCTCCCATTCCGGGAATGACTTATGTAATGGAGTAGGGAGGCGAGATGGTGAAAAAAACAAAAAATCCTCAAAGACGGAAGGCTGGAAGAACCGTGTTTATGTTAGTTAATATCGCGGTTCCTCTGACCTTTCTTTTGTTTCTCTGGACATATGCCGCGGAAGCGTCAGCACGTTATACGCCGGATTATCCGATGGAGGATATTTCTGCTTATCCGGAGCAGGAGTCGTTGACGGAGGAAGAATATTCTCTTTTGTATCGGCAGACGGGGTTGACACAGGTGGCAGTGGATGCTTTGCGTGCAAAAAACAGAGGAGCAGAGCTGCTCACAATGCAGGAGAGATTTTTTGCAGAGACAGAGGTTTGCTGCGAAGGAAATCTGATATTATTTCATGAAGTGTTGGCGGAATCACGAAGAATCTACGAAAAAAACGGAGTTGGAGATGAAATGTCGGAAATTATGCCGGTACTGGAGGATGGAGATATCCTGATTACGTTCAACAGTCATTTTCTGGGATGGCGAAACGGTCATGCAGCAATTGTAACAGATGCTGAAGCGGGGCTGGTTCTGGAGGCCTTGGCGCTGGGAAAAGACTCGGCTGTGTTGTCCCTGAAGGGCTGGAGGGATTGCCCTTCCTTTGCAGTGCTTCGCTTGGCAGGGGTATCAGCAGAGCAACGTAAAATGGTAGCCAAATATGCGGAGGAGGTTTTGTCGGGAGTTCCCTACCGCTTAACCGCGGGGATGTGGGAGAGCATAGAGACCATGAGATTATCCGGTACTCATTGTGCTCATCTGGTTTGGTATGCGTACAAACAGTTTGGCTATGATCTTGACAGTGACGGCGGTATTCTCGTTACACCGAGAGATCTGTATGACAGCCCTTTGTTAGAGCTGGTTCAGGTGTATGGCATGGAGCCATAACCATAGGAGAGCGGAATCGATGTCTCCGGATGATATCATTAAAAAAATATTAAGTTTTGCCAGCATACTTGAAATGGCATACGAAATATCGTAAACTAAATGAGTAGGCATGTGAATGATCGGATAGGAGGAAGGAAAATGACAAAAGCAGAGATTTTGAAAAAAGAGATATTAAGGCAGTATCGCAGTGTGCGCCAGTTTGCGATGGAGATGAATATTCCGTACAGTACTTTGGTGACTGCATTGGAGCGTGGTATTGAAGGGATGGCTTACGGAACTGTAATCAGAATGTGTGATAAGTTAAGCTTAAATCCCGTGGATTTTTCATCGCTGGAGAGAGATGCGTCTCTTGGAGCACAGCTGCTTGAGAATAGAGTGATGCAGTATTATGTGAAGCTGAATCAGACAGGACGTGACAGAATTTTGGAGCTGATGGATGACTTTGTACAGATTGATAAATACAAAGTTAAGAGTAAAAAGAGTAAATAAGTATGAAGTATGATTATTTAATTGTAGGGACGGGTCTTTTTGGCGCAGTTTTTGCTCATGAAATGAAGGCAGCAGGAAAAACCTGCTATTGCATTGATAAGCGGACGAATATCGCGGGAAATATTTATACGGAGGAAAATAATGGGATTCAGGTGCATAAATACGGTGCGCATATTTTTCATACCTCCAATCAAAAGGTGTGGGATTATGTAAATCAGTTCGCAGAGTTCAATCATTATATTAATTCTCCTGTGGCAATATACGGGGAGGAGCTCTATAATATGCCCTTCAATATGAACACATTCAGTAAAATGTGGAATATCAAAACTCCGAAGGAAGCGAAGAAAATCATAGATGCACAGCGCGCGGATTGTCAGGTGGAGGAGCCTGCCAATCTGGAAGAACAGGCACTTTCGTTGGTAGGACGCGATGTATATGAGAAGCTGGTAAAGGGATATACGGAGAAGCAGTGGGGCAGGGATTGCACTGAACTGCCGGCATTCATTATTAAAAGATTACCGGTTAGATTTACCTATGATAATAATTATTTTACAGATCGCTACCAAGGGATTCCTGTGGGGGGATATACTCAGATTGTTGAGAAGCTTTTAGAAGGTATTCCATTACAGCTCGGGGTGGAATATCGTGATTTTCTGGCACAGAATGCAGCAAAAGCAGAACAGGATACTTTTGAAAAGGTGCTATATACCGGTATGATAGATGAGTATTTTAACTATCAGCTTGGGGAGCTGCAGTATCGCTCTCTGCGTTTTGAAGAGGAGGAACTGCCGGATTGTGATAACTATCAGGGAAATGCAGTGGTGAATTACACAGAACGAAAAATCCCTTACACACGTATCATTGAGCATAAACACTTTGAGTTTGGTAAGGGAGAAGGAACAATCATTACCAGAGAATATCCCGTCACATGGCAGAAGGGTGATGAACCTTATTATCCCATTAATGACGAGCGCAACAATAAGCTGTTTGCAGAATATCAACAGCTTGCCGCGAGAGAACAAAATGTGTTGTTCGGCGGCAGACTGGGACAATATCGTTATTACGATATGGACAAGGTGATTGAGGCTGCACTGGATATGGCAGAAGGAAATCTGATATTATTTCATGAAGTGTTGGCGGAATCACGAAGAATCTACGAAAAAAACGGAGTTGGAGATGAAATGTCGGAAATTATGCCGGTACTGGAGGATGGAGATATCCTGATTACGTTCAACAGTCATTTTCTGGGATGGCGAAACGGTCATGCAGCAATTGTAACAGATGCTGAAGCGGGGCTGGTTCTGGAGGCCTTGGCGCTGGGAAAAGACTCGGCTGTGTTGTCCCTGAAGGGCTGGAGGGATTGCCCTTCCTTTGCAGTGCTTCGCTTGGCAGGGGTATCAGCAGAGCAACGTAAAATGGTAGCCAAATATGCGGAGGAGGTTTTGTCGGGAGTTCCCTACCGCTTAACCGCGGGGATGTGGGAGAGCATAGAGACCATGAGATTATCCGGTACTCATTGTGCTCATCTGGTTTGGTATGCGTACAAACAGTTTGGCTATGATCTTGACAGTGACGGCGGTATTCTCGTTACACCGAGAGATCTGTATGACAGCCCTTTGTTAGAGCTGGTTCAGGTGTATGGCATGGAGCCATAACCATAGGAGAGCGGAATCGATGTCTCCGGATGATATCATTAAAAAAATATTAAGTTTTGCCAGCATACTTGAAATGGCATACGAAATATCGTAAACTAAATGAGTAGGCATGTGAATGATCGGATAGGAGGAAGGAAAATGACAAAAGCAGAGATTTTGAAAAAAGAGATATTAAGGCAGTATCGCAGTGTGCGCCAGTTTGCGATGGAGATGAATATTCCGTACAGTACTTTGGTGACTGCATTGGAGCGTGGTATTGAAGGGATGGCTTACGGAACTGTAATCAGAATGTGTGATAAGTTAAGCTTAAATCCCGTGGATTTTTCATCGCTGGAGAGAGATGCGTCTCTTGGAGCACAGCTGCTTGAGAATAGAGTGATGCAGTATTATGTGAAGCTGAATCAGACAGGACGTGACAGAATTTTGGAGCTGATGGATGACTTTGTACAGATTGATAAATACAAAGTTAAGAGTAAAAAGAGTAAATAAGTATGAAGTATGATTATTTAATTGTAGGGACGGGTCTTTTTGGCGCAGTTTTTGCTCATGAAATGAAGGCAGCAGGAAAAACCTGCTATTGCATTGATAAGCGGACGAATATCGCGGGAAATATTTATACGGAGGAAAATAATGGGATTCAGGTGCATAAATACGGTGCGCATATTTTTCATACCTCCAATCAAAAGGTGTGGGATTATGTAAATCAGTTCGCAGAGTTCAATCATTATATTAATTCTCCTGTGGCAATATACGGGGAGGAGCTCTATAATATGCCCTTCAATATGAACACATTCAGTAAAATGTGGAATATCAAAACTCCGAAGGAAGCGAAGAAAATCATAGATGCACAGCGCGCGGATTGTCAGGTGGAGGAGCCTGCCAATCTGGAAGAACAGGCACTTTCGTTGGTAGGACGCGATGTATATGAGAAGCTGGTAAAGGGATATACGGAGAAGCAGTGGGGCAGGGATTGCACTGAACTGCCGGCATTCATTATTAAAAGATTACCGGTTAGATTTACCTATGATAATAATTATTTTACAGATCGCTACCAAGGGATTCCTGTGGGGGGATATACTCAGATTGTTGAGAAGCTTTTAGAAGGTATTCCATTACAGCTCGGGGTGGAATATCGTGATTTTCTGGCACAGAATGCAGCAAAAGCAGAACAGGATACTTTTGAAAAGGTGCTATATACCGGTATGATAGATGAGTATTTTAACTATCAGCTTGGGGAGCTGCAGTATCGCTCTCTGCGTTTTGAAGAGGAGGAACTGCCGGATTGTGATAACTATCAGGGAAATGCAGTGGTGAATTACACAGAACGAAAAATCCCTTACACACGTATCATTGAGCATAAACACTTTGAGTTTGGTAAGGGAGAAGGAACAATCATTACCAGAGAATATCCCGTCACATGGCAGAAGGGTGATGAACCTTATTATCCCATTAATGACGAGCGCAACAATAAGCTGTTTGCAGAATATCAACAGCTTGCCGCGAGAGAACAAAATGTGTTGTTCGGCGGCAGACTGGGACAATATCGTTATTACGATATGGACAAGGTGATTGAGGCTGCACTGGATATGGCAGCACGTGAGACGCTGTAGAGCCGACAGCGGGCTGCCGTGGCATCAAACCGCAGAATTTATGAAAAGAATACAACATGAAAAGAATGCAACAAAAAAGCTTCCGCATCAATGACAGAATGTGGAAGCTTTTTAGCAATATCCGTTAAACATCATGCCGCTATAAGCGCTTGTGGTGTAGGGACTGGCAAAGGTTCGACCGGGGTTCTTGTAGGCAACAATGGTTCTTTCTACATAGTTCATAGGATTCAAGGCCACCTGATTGCTCTTGCGCAGAAGCATATCCGAGAAATCCTTTATGTAATGGAAGGTTTGAGCAATGTCGCCTGTCTCCGACGCAGTCTGCTTTAACAGGCTGCTGTCGACCCTCACGCTGCCGTCCTCCTGAATGGTCATACCCATCGATTCCATGGACTGCTGATACACGGAAGCAATCCCCTTCATTTCCTGAACCAGATGCCTGCTTCGGTTTTGGGATTCTAAATAGGCTGAGGCTGCTTTAATAAAGGAATTGTAGCCGCCGACCAGATTTGTGATATTATCGGTCAAAGACTCAATATCGGGTTTTAATCCGATTTCAACAGATTCCCCTTCCGAGTTGATTCCCTTCAATTCTATCTCAAATAATTTGCCGACTGTAAAATGGTTGGAGGTAGCAGATCTGTCCTCGCCATTAATCAGAAAACGGGCATTGGATGCGTGACGACTGGTATAGTCCAACCCAAAATAGGCTACTGTACCGGAGGTTTTGCTGGTATGATTGTCACTGACGGTGAAAATCCGATCCTTCCCGGGAAGGAGTCCTGTTGCTTCCGATATCAGATGCAGCGAGGTGCGTGAGTCGGCTTCCGTTACAGCTGCTTTGACGCCGATGTCGGAATTGTTGATCAGACGCGCCAAACGCTCCTGTACCTCCCTGTTCGTTTCTGCTTCACCAACGGAGAACTGGAATTCATAGTTCATATCGTTGATTGAAATGTCAAAGGAGTAGGTGTCAGCGGGTAGAGATACTTTATCATTGTCCAGATACAAGCCCATATTTTCCTGAGGGGATGCTAAAGCCTGAACCTCCATATTGAATCGGGGAATTGTTCCGTCGGGAGTGGGCGTACCCACATAGGTTGCAGTGGCAATGTTGTGATTTGTGGAATAAGCACTCTTCTTGTTTAAAAGTCCGCTTTCCTCCAGACCGCCCAGCTGTGCAATGGTATTGTGCAGGGTTCGTGCATTTTCTTTTAAATCAACGGCATACTGTTGGGTTTCCTTACTGGTGGTAGGAAGATACCAGGGAGACTCTTTGTTCAATTTGACAATGGAATTGTAAACACCACGAAGCTCACTTTTCTTGTGAGTATCGTAACGCGATAGACTTTTCGGAGTATATGCTGTAAGATAATTATTGTGTGCGGTGGTTAAAGCACTCATTGTCACGCCTCCTTTCTTCCTTGATATATGTAAAAAGAAATATGTAAAAAAACCACTTTTATGCATAAATTGTAGCACGTTTATGGGGGAAAAACAAGTGCGGATATCAAAAAAGAACAAGAAATGAACTGAAAACAGTACGGAAATTTCCTTGAAAAACTGTTGACGGACAGGACTTTCCATGTTATAGTATTCAAGCGAGATAAGAT
>CAYOHU010000098.1:0-6677 GCA_964403845.1 uncultured Acetatifactor sp. | reverse complement strand
TTTTGGCACACTTTAAATCAGAAGTATAAGAAATTCCGATTTGGATATCCAGACGTCTGCAGTCCGCAGCTGTTACATTGACCAGATTATTGTTGGCAAAAGTTCCGTTTGGCAAAATTAGACAGACTTTCCTTCAGGGCAAGACCTAAAGCAACACCGGCAGAGCCAAGAACAGCTACAATACTTGCCGCATCCAGACCAAAGCTTGCCGCAAGCATAAGCACCAGAACTACATACATGGAAATCTTGAGAAACGAATCTACAAATTGCAAAAAATACCACTGCAAGCTCTTAGGATTTATGATTTCGTTCTGCACATTCTTACAGCTACTTTATGATATTCCCAAATCATGCAGGAATAATCCGCTCCGCAGTTTAGGCTCGAACCAAGTGGATTTCGGCGGCATCAGTCTACCGGCATCCGCCACTGCAAATAGCTCCTCGATGGAGGTGGGATACATAGAAAATGCTACCTTCATATCAGTGTGTACTCTGTATTCCAGTTCCTTCAGACCTCTGATTCCACCAACAAAATCAATGCGTTTATCGCTCTTGGGATTCTGAATACCTAGAATCGGTGCAAGCAGATTGTCCTGTAAAACCGACACATCCAATCCCTTCACTACATCTTTACTTAAAAGCTCCTGCTTTGCTGTCAGGCAATACCACTCATCCTCCAGATACATTCCAAAGGTTCCTTTTGCGGAAGGTCGATAAGGCTCCTTTCCCACTTTTATCACTATAAAACCTGCGGAAAGCTTCTTCAGAAATTCATCTGAGGTAAGACCGTTTAAATCCTTCACAACGCGATTATAATCCATGATATGCAGTTCCTCATCCGGGAACAGCACGGAAAGAAAATAATTAAATTCTTCTGTTCCGGTATAATCAGGGTACTGTTCTCTTCGCTTCAGACCCACCTTGGCTGCCGACGCACATCTGTGATGACCATCTGCTATATAAACAGATGAAATTCGCGAAAAGGTTTTCTGTATCTCCTGAATCTGTACAGCATCACAAATCACCCAGACACGATGACCGATACCATCCTCACTGACAAAATCATAGATGGGCTTCTTTGCTTTTACATCTGCCACTATAGTACGAAGCACAATATTGGCACGATATGCCAGAAAAATCGGACCGGTCTGCATATTACAGATATCAACGTGGTGAATACGATCCTGTTCCTTATCCTCTCTGGTATTCTCGTGCTTCTTGATAATATTATTGCAATAATCATCAATGGATGCGCAGGCAACGATACCGGTCTGACTTCTGCCCTCCATCGTCTGTTCATACAAATAATAGCAGGGCTTTTCCTCCTGCACAAAGCGACCCTCCGCTATCTGCTCGCGGAGCATGGTGCTTGCTTTCTCATATACCACAGGCGAATAGGTATCTACCTCTTCCCCAAATTGTGTCTCTGCACGGTCAATCGCGAGGAAGGAATCGGGATTCTTCCTCACAGCCTCACAAGCTTCTGCGCGATTATATACATCATAAGGAAGCGCCGCAATTTTTGCTTCAAGTCCTGCCCTCGGACGATATGCTCTAAAAGGTCTGATATCAGCCATCTCAAATGTCCCCTTTGTCTTATTTTCTTTTCTCGCAAACATTTTAACAAAAATTACTATACATAACAAGTATGTAATGTTACAATCTAAGTCGGACTACTTGATACTATCATTAGAAAACGGAGGCATATTATGACTGACGAACAAAGACAGCTCTTAAATAGAATCAATGCTTACTCAGAAAATGTATTAGGTGAAATAGATCCTCAAAAGGTACCTGTATCCCAGCAGCTCGAAAAGCTGAAACCGATTATGGAGGAAATTGCAGCGGAGAAAAACATAAGCCTGACAGATGTATTCATCATGTATATGGACATTCAGACCGAGGCATCCTGCGCCTCTGAGCAGAAATTACAGGAAGACCTGAAGGATTTAAATATGGGTGACGGTTCACCTCTACTCTTTCGTTAAAGAATAGATTCCGCGTTATCCAATCCCGTCAAAAAACTGCGCCGCAAGACGCACCACAAAAAAATCCCGACAGTATCCATACGGACTACTGTCGGGATTTCCTTTATAATCATTTCACGATTCTTACGCGGAACACTCCATCAATCTGACGCAGCTCCTCAATGATTTCAGAGGTTGCCTCATTTTCGATATCAAGCATGGTATACGCAACTTCTCCGCGGGATTTATTTGTCATATCACTGATATTAATCCCCTTATCACCGAAGATTGCGGTAAATTTAGTAATCATATTTGCGATGTTCTTATGGAAGATTGCCACACGTCCTGCTTTGGTACAAACTCCCATATCACACGCAGGATAGTTCACGCTGTTCTTGATATTACCATTTTCAAGATAATCCATCATCTCTTTTACAGCCATTTTAGCACAGTTATCCTCGGATTCCTCCGTGCTTGCTCCCAAGTGAGGAATTACAATACAGCCTTCCTGACCTGCAGTGGTTGTGTTAGGAAAATCTGATACATAACGGCGAATCTTACCACTCTTAAGAGCCTCTAATACATCTGGCTCATTTGCAAGCAGATCTCTTGCAAAGTTCAGAATCACAACTCCGTCTTTCATCTTAGAAATTGCTTCTTTATTAATCATTCCCTTCGTGGAATCGAGCAAAGGAACATGTATGGTGATATAATCACACTGTGCATAAATCTCATCAACGCTGAGCACATGCTTAATACTGCGGCTTAAGCTCCATGCAGACTCAACAGAAACATACGGATCATATCCAAGTACATCCATACCAAAATGTAACGCAGTATTTGCAACCTTAACACCGATTGCACCGAGACCGATTACACCCAGCTTCTTACCCATCAGTTCCGTTCCTGCAAAATTCTTTTTCTCTTTCTCAGCAGTCTTGGCAATATTCTCGTCATTCTGAGACGCTTTTACCCACTCAATACCGCCTACAACATCACGGGCAGCCAGAAGCATTCCTGCGATAACCAGCTCTTTGACACCATTCGCATTTGCACCGGGAGTATTGAATACTACAATGCCCTTTTCAGCACATTTATCAAGCGGAATATTGTTTACACCGGCACCTGCTCTTGCGACTGCAAGTAAATTCTCCGGAAGCTCCATTTCGTGCATGGAAGCACTTCTTACCAAAATTCCTTCTGCAGCATTTACATCATCTGTCAGCTGATAATCATTTGTTAACTTCTCAAGTCCCACATTAGAAATGGGATTAAGGCAATTCAACTTAAACATTTCTACCTCTCCTATCTTATATTCTGTGAATTCCTATCAACTCTCACCTTTAAGGAGAATCAGCAATTCTCAGCCTCAAATTTCTTCATAAACTCCACTAATTTTTCAACACCTTCAATGGGCATTGCATTATAGATGCTGGCACGCATACCGCCAACACTTCTATGCCCCTTCAGGTTTTCAAAGCCGGCAGCCTTTGCCTCTTTGACAAATTTTGCATCCAGCTCCTCATTGCCGGTTACAAAGGGTACATTCATAAGAGAACGGTCTTCCTTGCGTACGGTTCCCTTGAAGAGCTTGCTCTCATCCAAAAAGTCATAGAGAATCTTAGCCTTCTTCTCATTATGCTCCTTCATAGCGGATAAACCGCCCATTTTCTTAATCCATTTAAATACCTTACCACAGATGTAGATACCATATGCAGGCGGAGTGTTGTATAAGGAGTCATTATCTGCATGAATCTTATAGCGAAGCATGGTAGGGGTTCCGGGAAGAACATCTTCTGTAATCAAATCCTCTCTGATAATCACAATTACCACTCCTGCAGGTCCGATATTCTTCTGCACACCACCATAAATCACACCATATTTGGTTACATCAACAGGCTCGGACAGGAAACAGCTGGATACATCTGCTACCAGAGTCTTGCCCTTGGTATTGGGAAGGGTCTTGAACTTAGTACCATAAATAGTATTGTTCTCACAAATATATACATAGTCTGCATCCTCACTGATAGGGAGATCAGAACAATCCGGAATATAAGAGAAGGTCTCATCCTCCGAAGATGCGATTTTATTTGCCTTACCATATAAAGAAGCCTCCTGATAAGCCTTCTTAGCCCACTGTCCGGTTACAATATAATCTGCAACTCCATTCTTCATCAGGTTCATGGGAATCATGGCAAACTGCTGACTTGCGCCACCCTGTAAGAACAGCACCTTATAATTGTCAGGAATATTCATAAGTTCTCTCAAGTCTGCTTCAGCCTCTTTAATGATGGTATCATAAGCTTTGGAACGATGACTCATCTCCATTACGGACATACCTGTACCGCGGTAATCCATCATTTCATCTGCTGCTTCCTTCAATACTTCTTCAGGCAGAACCGCAGGGCCTGCTGAGAAATTGTAAACTCTTGCCATTGTTAAAATCCTCCTCAAATATTTGTTTAATACAGGCAATTTTTGTTATAAAAATATCAATTTCGAAAAAGACCATAGCTATAGAATAATCTTTCTTTTTGCTTTAGTCAACTGCATTGTTAAATTTTTTTCATTTTTGTACCATTTCTATTGAGAAAGGAACTGGGCAATTCCCTTTTTTAAAGGAAAAACATAAAGGAGAATCAATAAAACAGAATCACAGGAGTACCGATTTCTACCATTTCATACAGATCTGCCATTTTCTCCGACGGGGTATTGATACAGCCGTGAGAGCCGTTAGTCTGATAAATGGTTCCGCCAAATTCATTGCGCCAGCTTGCATCATGAATGCCGATACTTCCCTTCACGGGCATCCAGTATTTTACCGGTGAAGCATAGCCCTTTCCTCTCAGGATTCTGTTTTTCTGCTTATTATAGACATAATTCACACCTTCCGGTGTCCCCCATCTTCTTCCGGTATTTCCTGTCACAACCTCCGTCTCAAGCATCAGCTCTCCGGCTTCATAATAGTACATCATCTGCTCTGTCATATCAATTTCAATATAGGTATCACCGATATCATTTCTGCCACGGACGATTCCTTCTCTTTTATACGCCGGAATATGATATTGCAATTCCTCCGTCTGAGAAGACGCAGAAAGCTTTTCCAGCAGATAACTCACTTCCGCTTTCTGATCAATTTCAGTCCCGTAAGTATCGCCATTTACTGTAACTACATCCCCTCTGGTACTTTGAAATTCTCTTTCTTTCCCATAGGTGTCATATTCCTCTGCAAGAGAAGCAACGAAATTCGTAACCGCAACTTCATCCAATACCAAATTACCCTTCTCATCTAATATAATTCCGGGTTCAGAATTGTGCTCAACCATGTCTGTCTTCACAAATTGATGCAGTATAGCCGCATCCAATGGAAGCATCTGATCTCCCATATCATATACAATATTACATTTTGTGAAGCACTCCAGCTTCTCTGCCAATTCCTTGGTCTCCAGCTGTTTCTCCGTCAGTGGAAGGTCATAATAGCAATCAAGTTGACTTAAATCCAGATGATACACGCCTTCTGTAATCGTTACCTTTAACGCCGCAAAAGCCTTCTCTGCGTCAAATCTGTCACTGAGACCATCATACAGATAATATCCCGTCTCCGCGCTGTATTTCAATTCATAAGCTTCTATCTTTTGCAGCTCTCTCTGAATCGGCGGAAGCTCTGCAAATGCTTTGTGCAATAATTCCTCATTATACATAACTTCGGGTATGACAGTATGCTCTGAGTGAATCATAATGTAATCCATCCAGAGCAGCGGACTCTGTTCACCCATATAGGTAATTAGCGACCTTGTATAATCAGCCCGGTATTCCGTATCAGCCATATCAAGGGAATACTCGATCCCGTCACGATCTGTAATCACGATTATCGGAGCTTCCATCCCTGACAGAAGCTCCGCATTCACCTCCTGCACCGTTTTTCCGGTACAATAGATACCGTTAATCCAAGTATTTATACTGAAGCTTTCCCGATAATAAAACGTCAAAAGGAAATATCCTATGAATAACAGAAGTAAGAATAACAAACAAAACAGTAAAAATGATTTCAATGTTTTTTTCATTCAAAAAATCCTTATTATTTCAGTCAACACAAATGTATTTACTTATTTAGGCAGGTTCCGTTACACATCAGATATTTTGCTCAGAACAAAATATCCGCACTACCCACGTAAATCGTCTCCGTCAAATACATCAGTAAGGGGCGCACCTGCCGGAACCATAGGAAATACCTTGTCATCCTCCGGGATGACACATTCAATCAGAACCGGTCCATTGGCTGCAATTGCCTTCTCAATCGCAGGAGCAACCTCCTCCTTTGTTGTTACTCTGATTGCCTCACAGCCCAGACCTTCCGCAACCTTACAGAAATCAACCTTATCATTCAAAACGGTCTGGGAATATCGTTTCCCATAGAACAGGGTCTGCCATTGACGAACCATTCCGAGCACATGATTATTGATCACCACCTGAATAATAGGAATCTGATATCTGCTTGCAGTAGCAAGTTCATTCATGTTCATGCGGAAGCAGCCATCGCCTGCAATATTGATACATATCTTATCAGGCTGTCCAAGCTGAGCCCCGATGCAGGCTCCGAGACCGTACCCCATGGTTCCCAGACCACCGGATGAAAGGAAGGTACGGGGCTTTGTATATTTATAATACTGTGCTGCCCACATCTGATGCTGTCCCACATCTGTAGAGATA
>CAYOHU010000097.1:0-6740 GCA_964403845.1 uncultured Acetatifactor sp. | reverse complement strand
GGTAAGCATCGTCATATCCCACCATGCCTGCGATCTCCTGAATACTGCTGTTGTTTTCTTCCTCTAACAGCATTTTTGCCTTCTCCAGACGGATATTGATCAGATAACGGATGGGTGTGTCTCCAATCTCGCTTTTAAATATTTTAGAGATATAAAATGGACTCAAATACATATTTTCCGCAATCTGATCCAGCGATATCTTCTCATTGTAGTGTTCCTCAAAATAATTGACAATTCGCTCCACCACATACTGTTTGTTGGCCGACTCAAATGCATAGCTACCTGTTTGAGAGATTTCTTCGCACTGTTCCCGGATTACAAGCAGAATCATCTGCATCAGGTAGGACTTCATCATAAAATATCTGCCTTCCCTGCAGACGACATTTTCCAACTCCATGGAAGAACAAATTCTTGATATTTTCTGTCTAAATTCTCCCGTTGTGTGTATGATGTGTTCTCCGCTGGGTATGGGGAGAAAATTATAAGGATAATCCGGTATCTGAATATCCGAAAAGCCCACAAAAAACTCTGTGGCCGGCATCACACCACTCTCACTTCGCAATGCCTGATGCTTCACACCGGGATTGATGATCAACAAATCCCCTTCGCGGACGCTGTACACCTGCCCTTCTATCTGATATTTACCCTCGCCGGACCAAACATATGCCAGTTCAAGGAAATCATGATTATGATACGATTCCTCATCCGCACCTCTCGTTCCTTTCCAGGTAAAGAGAAATGTGGGATTCAGCTCCTCAATGCTGATTTTTTTTTGCTTTTCCATATTGCATTTCCTCCGTACACTGATATTTTACCCGTTTACACGATAAATGTAAAATGTATTTTTACAAAATCATACATCAAGGGTACAAGATATTCCATTTTCATTTATAGTTCTTTCTTTAAAATGAATGAGTAGTATTTGTCAATATATAGATGGAGGATTCTTTATGACACCAATGAAATGGTTCTTTTCATTTTTAAAAAAGTACAGCGGTCTGATGCTGCTTGGCATTGTGATGACTACAATCATCGCTGCTTTAGCCATTGTCAACCCCTACGTCTCCGGCGTCATCGTAGATGAAGTCATTCAGGGTGGTAATTATGATTTGCTTTTTCCCCTGATCGCATGTCTGATCGGTGTAACCGTAATCACGGGCGTCCTGCGTTTTCTTTATCAGGTTGTATTCGAGACCGCCTCACAGGGGACTCTGTTCGACATGCGCAACAAGGTCTACCGCAAGCTTTTACAGGAGGATTTTTCCTTTTACAATAAGAAAAGGACCGGCGACCTGATGAGCAGGCAAACCGGTGATATGGAAGCCATCAGGCATTTTGTAGCCTACGTCATTTATGTTGTATATCAAAATGTTCTGTTATTTATTTTTGCGCTCCTGATGATTTTTACCGTCAACACAAGGCTGGCACTCTGTATGCTGACTGTACTCCCGTTCACTGCCCTGACTACCTATATGCAGTCTAAGGAAGTGAAGCCCGCATTCAAGCGAAACAGAGACTGCTTTTCCTCGCTGAACGCCTTCGTACAGGAAAATGTCAGTGGCAACCGTGTGGTAAAAGCATTTGCCAAGGAGGATTTTGAAATTGAAAAATTCAACAAGGAAAATGACA
The DNA here is from genome assembly GCA_964403845.1 of uncultured Acetatifactor sp. GTDB lineage: Bacteria > Bacillota > Clostridia > Lachnospirales > Lachnospiraceae > Acetatifactor. Next base: position 5,111 of record CAYOHU010000097.1, on the reverse strand, counting down.
AATTCCGAAACGCACAGATTCAGGCGTCCCATGTATGGATGAAGTACATACCCATTTTCGAGATTCTCTCCTACGCTCTCACCGTCATTCTCATGCTTTACGGCGGATATATGGTGATTTGCGGTGAAATCACATTGGGCGATCTGGTAAAGGTAAACGGTTATCTCTGGATGTTGAATAACCCTCTGCGCATGTTGGGCTGGTGGGTCAATGATATCCAGAACTTTACTACTTCCGTGGAAAAAATTTATGACACCTACAGCGAGGAGCCCCATGTCAAGACACCACGCACCGGTGGGATTCATGAAAAGATCCGTGGCGATATCGAATTCCGTAACGTGTCCTATCGCGCAGACGATGAAGATATCGTAAATGATATTAATTTTAAAGTACACGCCGGACAGACTGTTGGTATTATCGGTTCTACAGGTGCAGGCAAATCCACCTTGATGAACCTGTTATGCCGCTTCTATGACACTACCTCCGGGGAAGTACTGGTTGACGGCAAGGATGTCCGACAGATGGATCTCTATAATTTGCGCGACAATATCGGTATGGCAATGCAGGATGTATTCCTGTTCTCCGATACCATTGAGGGAAATATCGCTTATGGTCGCCCCAACTGCAGCTTTGAAGAAGTAAAACAAGCCGCCATCAAAGCGGATGCCAATCATTTTATCAACACCTTACCGGACGGCTATGATACCATCGTCGGCGAACGCGGTGTGGGCTTATCAGGTGGTCAGAAGCAGCGGATCTCTTTGGCCCGGGCACTGCTTAAGGATCCATCCATCCTCATTTTGGACGATACCACCTCCGCTGTGGATATGGAGACTGAAAGCTATATTCAGAAGCAGTTAAAAAACATTCAGGAAACCTGCACCATCTTCATAATTGCCTACCGTATCTCTTCCATCAAGGATGCAGACCTGATACTGGTTATGGATAACGGTCGAATCATCGAACAGGGAAATCATGAATCTCTATTGGCGCAAAACGGTTACTATGCCAAGACCTTCCGCAGCCAATACGGGGAAATACCATATGACCTGATTTCACAAGACAAAAAACAGAAGGGAGGACAATAATCATGGCACGCAACAAATACGATACGGACGAAGTTTTAGAAGACAGCTTTGACGTAAATCAGCTGAAGCGTTTAGCAGCATACATCAAACCCTATAAAAACAAAATGCTTTATGTCATCCTGCTGATGCTTTCCTCTTCGGCACTGACAATGGCAATTCCCATTTTCTTCCAAAAGATTATGGATGAATATATTCCGCAGAAGGATATGAAGAGCATTTTGTTTGTAAGTGTCCTCACCCTGTTGATTGCCTGTTATTCCGCTGTCAGCCTTCGCTTTAAGGTAAAGACCATGAGCGTAGTAGGTCAGAATATCATACATTCTATTCGAAATGATATTTTCTGTCATCTGCAGGAGCTTCCGTTTTCCTACTATGACGACAGACCTCACGGCAAGATTCAGGTCCGCGTTGTAAACTATGTCAACAGCTTAAGCGACCTGCTGAGTAACGGTATCGTAAACACCTTCACAGATCTTTGTAACCTTATCTTTATTATCATGTTTATGCTGATCTGTGATGTCCGTCTGACGCTTGTGTGTCTGTGCGGTCTGCCTGTTTTGGCACTGGTGATCATCTTCATCAAGAAAAAGCAACGCCGTGCATGGCAGGTTCAGTCCAACAAGCAAAGTAACTTAAATGCCTATATTGCCGAGAGCATCAACGGCATTCGCGTAACACAGTCCTTTGTACGTGAAGAGAAAAACACAGATATCTTCAACAATTTGAGCAGGGGGTACCGCCAATCCTGGATGAGAGCTGTAATGTTCAACTTTATGATGGGACCCAGCGTGGATATCATCTCTATGATTACCACCTCCTTCATCTATGTATTGGGAATTCAGTGGATTATGACTCCGGATACTGCCCTGACAGTCGGTACGATTATTGCATTTACCGCCTATATCGGTCGTTTCTGGGCTCCCATTAATACACTGGCAAGCTTCTACAATTCCCTGCTCACCGCTATCTCCTATCTGGAGCGTATCTTTGAGACCATCGACGAACCGGTGCTGGTACATGATGCCGATGATGCCACGGAGATGCCCCCGATTCAGGGAACTGTTGAATTTAAGGATGTCTCCTTCAGCTATGAAGAAGGGCATAAAATATTAGACCGGATTAATTTTAAAGCGAAGAAGGGGCAGACCTTTGCCATTGTAGGACCCACAGGTGCCGGAAAGACCACCATCGTCAATCTGCTGAGCCGGTTCTACAATATAGACTCCGGTCAGATTCTCATTGATGATGTAGATATTTCTACCGTCACCATCCGCTCTCTGCGCACCCAGATGGGCGTTATGATGCAGGACAGCTTCATCTTCTCCGGCACGATCATGGATAATATCCGCTACGGCAACAGAGAAGCAACCGATGAGCAGGTGATCAACGCTGCCAAAACGGTATGTGCACATGACTTTATCTCCGAAATGGAAAATGGATATTACACAGAAGTAAATGAACGCGGAAGTCGTCTTTCCGCCGGTCAGCGCCAGCTGATTTCCTTTGCCAGAGCACTGTTGGCAGACCCCAAGATTCTGATTTTGGACGAGGCAACCTCCAGCATTGATACGGAGACTGAGATTTTATTACAACAGGGATTAAACAGACTTCTGGAGGGCAGAACCTCCTTCATTATCGCCCACAGGCTCTCCACCATAAAAAACGCTGACTGTATCATGTATGTAGATAAAGGGGATATTATCGAGAGCGGTACACACGAGGAATTGCTCAACCTGAAGGGAGAATACTATCAGCTTTACATGTCTCAGTTTGATTTTTTGAAGGAAGCATAGACGCATAAAACATAACAGCGAAAAAAGCGACTTGCCGTCATCCGTAACAGCAAGTCGCTTTTCTTTTCTTCACTGAACCTTCTCTATATTCCAAGCAACAGCGTTGCCATCCGGAAATACACAATCAAAGACAGGGCATCCACAATCGTGGTGATGAACGGACTTGCCATCACCGCAGGATCAAGTCCCAATCTTTTGGCTCCGATAGGCAGGACGCAGCCCACAAGCATAGCGAGCAACACCACTGTCACCAAGGAAGAGCTTACCACCAATGCAACCATCATTCCCAAATGATCAAAAATCATAATCTTTCCAAAATTGGCAATTCCCAGTGCTACACCACAAATTACAGCCACGCGCACTTCCTTCCAAATGATGCGTGGCACGTCCCTATATTCAATCTCTCCCAGTGACAGACCGCGGATAACAGTAACGCTTGCCTGAGCTCCGGCATTACCGCCGGTTCCCATCAGCATGGGAATAAAGGCAGTCAACACTGCGCACACACTCAGCGCGTCTTCAAAGGAGGTTATAATTGCCTGTGTAAATACAGAAGAAACCATCAATAACAGCAGCCATGGAAGTCTCTTTTGAGAGGTTTCCCACACGCCTGTCTTCATATAAGGCTTATCACTGGGAACAATAGCCGCCATTTTCTCCATATCTTCTGTGTTTTCTTCTTCCATGATATCCACGATATCATCAACGGTGATAATACCAACCAGGCGATTCTCATTATCCACCACAGGCATGGCTGTAAAGTCGTATTTTTTAAACTGTTTTGCAACCTCTTCCTGATCCATCAGCGTGTTGATTGAGATTACATTTTCATGCATGATATCACCGATAATATCGTCTGCGTCACTGGTCAGTAGATAACGCAGCGCTACGGTTCCAATCAGCTTACGCTGAGTATCCAACACATAGCAGATATTAATGGTTTCACTATCCACACCCACCTTGCGGATACGGTCGATTGCCTGTGTAACAGTGAGATTTTCTTTCAAATCCACGTACTCGACGGTCATGATACTTCCGGCAGAATCCTCCGGATATCTCAGCAGATGATTGATATCCCTACGCGCTTCCGGGTTCGCATTTGCAAGCAGCTTTTTCACTACATTCGCCGGCATCTCCTCCAACAAATCTGTGGCATCATCAGCCATCAGATTGTTGATAATGTTTGCAGCCTCTTTATCAGACAGAGAAGTAATAATGGATTGCTGATTATCCACATCCAAATAGGAAAATACATCCGCTGCCAAATCTTTAGGCAGGATGCGGAACACCTTCAGCATATCTTCGTCTTCCAATTCCTCCATCAACGCCGCAGTATCAGCCTCATTTAACTCCGCCAGATACTGGCGGAGTGTTGTATACTGCTTGGTGCTCAGAAGCTCAATCAGCTCTTCCAGTTCTTTGATCTGTTCCATAGCATTTCTCCTTTATTGGTTTTTTATGACAATTGCAACTTCGCCCGGGATCCGGATTATCAGTACTGCGACTACTCTTCTTCATAAAAAACCACCACCTTTCCATGCCGGAACTTCATTTTCTCACAAAGCTCATTTTTTTCAAAATTCTACCCATATTTTATTCATTTAACTTTTCTTTGTCAATGTAGTATAGCTCACTCTTTTTTTCAATTCTTATCTTGCCACAGGTAGCTTCCACCATTTCCCTGGTAAACTCCTCCTCCGCTTCTGCCGGTATTCTTACAGTCAGAGTAACCACCTCCGTGTAGTTGCTGCTCAGCGGCTCAAATCCCTTGTTTCCCAATAAATATAATATTTTTCCGATGTCGTTATAGTCGGTTCCGATTTCCATATCAAAGCCGCGACGCATCCTTCCTATGACACAGGACTGCAAGCCTTCCTTCACAGCCTGAGTGTAAGCACGGACAAGCCCGCCGGTTCCTAAAAGAGTACCTCCGAAATAGCGGGTCACCACCACTGCAATATCACGGATGCCTTCTCCCAAAAGTACCTCCAGCATAGGTCTCCCCGCCGTACCGCCGGGTTCTCCGTCATCACTGCATCTTGTAACCTCACCGCGACTTCCTATTACAAATGCAGAGCAATTATGTCTTGCATCCCAATACTTTTTCTTCATCTCGTCGATAAATGCTACTGCCTCAGCTTCCGTCTCGCATTTGCGGATTGTCGCGATGAAACGGGACTTTTTCTCCACGATTTCACCTTCTCCGCCTTCCAGCAACACTCTGTATTCT
>CAYOHU010000096.1:0-6802 GCA_964403845.1 uncultured Acetatifactor sp. | reverse complement strand
CCTCAGAAAGATTGTGGGGCGGAATATTGGTGGTCATACCTACAGCAATTCCTTCGGAACCGTTAACTAACAGGTTGGGAATTTTTACCGGAAGAACGGAGGGCTCTTTCTCTGTTTCGTCAAAATTGGGAATAAAGTCAACGACATCCTTATCAAGATCAGCAAGGAAGGCTTCCTGCGTAATCTTCTGAAGTCTCGCTTCCGTATAACGCATTGCAGCAGCAACGTCACCCTCAATATTTCCGAAATTACCGTGACCGTCAATCAATGCCAGACCTTTTTTGAAATCCTGAGTCATCACTACTAATGCTTCATAAATGGAGCTGTCGCCATGAGGATGATATTTACCCATGGTATCGCCCACGATACGCGCACTCTTACGATAGGGCTTATCATAACGGATTCCAAGCTCATGCATATCATAAAGTGTTCTTCTCTGTACCGGCTTCAGCCCATCCCTTACATCAGGGAGGGCGCGCGCAATGATAACACTCATAGCATAATCAATAAAGGATTTCTGCATTTCCTCAGAATATTCTGTTCTTATAATTCTATCTTCCATTGTTGTCCTCTTTGTCTTTCGGGAATTATTTATACCCGAATTATGTAATTAGATATCCAGCTCTGCGTCAGTGGCATGCTCATATATGAACGCTTTTCGGGGCGGAACCTCCGTACCCATCAAAAGCTCTGTAACCTCGGAAGCCATACGTGCATCTTCAATCTCGACACGTTTCAATAATCGGGTATCCGGATCCAGGGTGGTTTCCCAAAGCTGCTGTGCATCCATTTCACCAAGACCCTTATAGCGCTGCAGCGTGAAGGCTCCCTTGTGGGTCTTACGGTATTTTTCCAGTGCTTTGTCATCATAAAGATACTCTTCTGCTCCCTTGGAGGGCAACGCCTTATAAAGGGGAGGCATTGCCAGATATACATGTCCCTCAAACAGCAATTCCGGCATAAAACGATAGAACAGGGTTAAAAGCAATGTGGAAATATGAGAACCGTCCACATCCGCATCTGTCATAATGATAATCTTATCATAGCGGAGCTTGCTGATGTCAAAATCATTTCCGTACCCTTCGGAGAAGCCACAGCCAAAGGCATTTATCATTGTCTTAATTTCAGCATTGGCAAGTACTTTATCAATGCTAGCCTTCTCTACATTTAAAATTTTTCCGCGGATTGGCAAAATTGCCTGATACATTCTGTTCCTGGCAGTTTTGGCACTACCGCCCGCGGAATCTCCCTCTACAATAAAAATTTCGCATTTGGAAGGATCCTTGGATTCGCAGTTTGCCAGTTTTCCGTTTGAATCAAAGGAAAACTTCTGCTTGGTCAGCATATTGGTCTTCGCTTTTTCCTCTGTTTTCCTGATTTTGGCTGCTTTTTCTGCACATCCTATAATATTCTTTAAGGTTTCCAAATTTCGGTCGAAAAAATGTACAATTTCATCACCTGTGATTTTGCTGACAATCTTAGCTGCATCCTGATTATCCAGCTTAGTCTTGGTCTGTCCCTCAAAACGGGGATCAGGATGCTTGATGGAGACAACTGCTGTCATACCATTTCGCACGTCGGCACCTGTAAAGTTCGCATCCTTTTCCTTCAGGATATTCAGATCCCTTGCATAGGTGTTGATTACATTGGTAAACATGGTCTTGAAGCCGGTGAGATGGGTTCCACCTTCTGAATTATATATATTGTTGCAGAAGCCCAATACATTCTCGTGAAATTCATTCACATACTGAAATGCTACTTCAACAGAGATTCCTTCGCTCTCTCCGGTAAAATAAACCACGTCATGAACAGTTTCAGCAGTTTTGTTCATATCCTTTATGAAGCCCACAATCCCTTCCGGTTCATGATAGGTAATCATCTCCGGAGCTTCTTTGCGTCTGTCTTCAAAAATAATGGTCAGCTTGGGATTCAGATACGCAGTCTCGTGGAGACGGCTTTTCACATCATCCTCCTTGAATCTTGTTTTATCGAAAATGGTATCATCCGGCAGGAAATTGATGGTAGTACCTGTTTCTTTTGTTTTGCCGACAACAGGAAGCAGCCCATCTATCAAATCTATAACCGGATTGCCGCGTTCATATTTATCTTCATAAATATGTCCACCGTTTTTAACTCTTACAGTCAAACTTGCAGACAAGGCATTGACTACCGAAGAACCAACACCATGAAGACCGCCGCTTGTCTTATATGCATTATTATCAAACTTACCTCCGGCATGCAACGTAGTAAATACCAGACGTTCCGCGCTGATTCCCTTCTCATGCATTCCTACGGGAATACCACGCCCGTTGTCCGATATGGTTGCGGAACCATCAGCCTCCAGCGTAACAGTAATTGTGTCACAATATCCTGCCAAATGCTCATCCACGGAATTGTCAACAATCTCATAAATCAAATGATTCAAGCCCTTGGTAGATACACTTCCGATATACATTCCGGGTCGCTTTCTGACCGCTTCCAATCCTTCTAACACTGTTATGCTGGATGCATCATAATTACTTGCCTTTGCCATTTAAGTATAACTCCTCTTGTTCTAACATTTCGTTTGCATTCTCTATTTTGCGCAAAAACACCTACTATGAGTTAGTATATCATATATTTTGTACTTATGAAAGTAAAAACTACCATATATATGGAAAATTAATAAACATATATTACGTAAGAAACGTACGAAATAAGACCGTCAGTAGCAGAAATACAAAGTCTGGTCTGACGGTCTTATAGAGATTCTGTACTATATTTGAATTCTTTTACAGCATGCAACTGCCAGAGAGCCGGGACCGATATGGCATGCCACGCTTAGGGAAAGCGGATCCATATGAACCTCATATCCGGGAAACATTTCTTCAATTTCCTGCTTGTAGGCAAGAGCAGCTGCCTCATTGTTAGTGTGAGCAATTTGCAGCCAGATGTTTTTTTCGGTGCCTGCATGGGTATCAATTCCGCCAAAACGGGTTTCAATATCATTCTTAAGGGCATTTACCATAATGTTTTTGCCCTGGGTTGTAGTTCTTGCTTTTGCAAAGCTATCCAACTTATCGCCTTGAATGGTAAGAACCGGTTTTAACTTTAATAATGTACCGATGGCAGCTACTGCAGGTGTGAGTCTTCCGCCTTTTTTGAGATAATACAAGGTGTCCACCATAATATATATGCTGCTGTTATACTTATCTGCTTCCAGAAAATCCTTGATTTCTACTGCGTTCATGCCCTTATCTGCCAAAAGCCTTGCATCCAGTACAGATTGACGCTGGGTTACGGAGATACGCTGGTTGTTTACCACCTGAACTCTGTTATTGTATTCTCCGGCAAGCATCATTGCACTTTGACAGGAGCCGGAAAGCCCGCTGCTCATGGGAATATGAACAATCTCATCATAATCCTTTAAAAGTGAATCCCACAAACACATGACCTCATCAGGCGAAGGCTGGCTGGTGGAAATATTAGCATCCCCCTTGAGCAATTCGTAAAACTGCTCCTGTGTCAGGTTTTTATCTTCATAATATATTTTATCATCAATCATAAAGGGCATGGGAATTACATAAACACCAAGTTCTTTTGCCTGAGCCTGTGTAATTCCGCTGTTACTGTCTGTTACAATCGCAATTTTTGACATAATCATTTCCTATCTTATTCTATCTTTCCTCTGTTATATATTATCGGATAAGTGATTAGGGAATTCAAAAAAGTGGCAATTCTATGTGCAGAAGAAACAATTTCTATAATTTTTGAGTTCCGCAATCACCTAATATTATCAGAATATGCAAGGTTTCGCAGGTGCTTTCCTAATTCTACTGTCAAATTGTCCTAAAGTCAACACTTACCTTCCGTTCTGTTAAGATGTGCTGCTTTAATTTTTGGTTTTCAGCCTGCGAAAGCTCCGCATCCTGCTCTAAAAGGAGTTCTACCGCCTCTGATGCCTGTTTTAAAATCCCTGCATCCGCATAAATATCTGCATTTCGGAAGGCAAAATCTCCACTCTGACGCACACCGAACAATTCTCCGGGACCTCTTAGCTTCAGGTCCTCCGACGCAATGAAAAAACCATCATTGGAGTGATTTAATATCTGTAAGCGTTCCATGGTCTCTTTTTTCTCACTGGTACTGACAAAAATGCAAAAGCTTTGATGGGAACCTCGTCCTACACGTCCGCGCAGCTGATGCAGTCCTGCGAGTCCAAAACGCTCTGCGTTTTCTACCATCATAACCGTAGCATTGGGAACGTTGATACCAACCTCAATTACAGTTGTGGATACCAAAACATCGATATTGTGCGCAGCAAATTCCTCCATAATGTGATTCTTGTCTGCCGGACGCATTTTACCGTGAAGATACGCAATCTGAATATTGCTTGGCAAAACAGCCTTCAGCTTTGCTGTATAATCCACTACATTTTCTACGTCCTCCAGTTCTCCTTCCTCCACCATAGGACAGATCACATATGCCTGTCGCCCTTGAGCTACCTCCTTTGCAATAAACTCATATGCTTTCGGACGGTATGAGGTATTTACCACACAATTTTTAATCGGAAGGCGGTCAGCGGGCAGTTCATCTATCACAGAAATCTGCAGGTCTCCGTACAGAATGATGGCCAGCGTTCTGGGAATAGGTGTCGCACTCATAACCAGTACATGAGGATTTTGTCCTTTTTCTGCGAATTGTTCTCGCTGACGAACTCCAAAACGGTGCTGCTCATCGGTTACTACCAAAGCAAGTGAGTGATAATTCACCTTATTCTGGATCAAGGCGTGGGTGCCAATGATTAAATTGGCTTCACCTGATGCAATTTTTTCATAAGCCTCTTTTTTTTCTTTTGCCGTCATGGAGCCTACAAGCAGTATCGGTTTAAATATTAAGTGATATTCTCTTGTATATTGAGAAATACTCTCAAAGTGCTGCATTGCAAGAACCTCCGTGGGCGCCATCAAGGCTCCCTGATATCCGTTTGCTGCACACATCAAAAGAGCAAGAATTGCCACAACCGTCTTTCCTGAGCCCACATCTCCCTGAATCAGTCGGTTCATACAATAAGGACTTCCCATATCATCACGAATTTCCTGCCAAACCTTCTTCTGTGCTTTGGTCAGGGAATAAGGAAGCTGCTCTAAAAATCTGACCGTATCAGCGGTTTCAAACATGGGATACTCATTTGCAAGCTGTGCGGTGAGTTCTTTATTTTTTCGAAGCAGCAGGATAAATGAAAAAAATTCATCAAAGACCACTCTTCGACGTGCATCACTCAGGGAATCCTTATCCATGGGAAAATGCATGGCACATATGGCTTCCCGGGGTGAAAGTAGTTGATATTTTTTCAGCAGAGAAGTATTATAATATTCCTCTTCAAATTCATAAAAGGTAAGCGCCTGCTTCATGGCTTTTTGGACAGTCTGATTCGAAAGTCCCTTTGTAAGCCCGTAACGGGGCTGCAACACCCCCACCTGTTTCCGATAATCTTCGTAGGCATATATCTTAGGCTGTTCCATTATTTTGCCTTCACCTCTGCTCTGCACCAAACCTCTGAAGAGGTAAAAACCACCGGGCTTCAGGACATTTTTTAAATAGGGCATATTAAAAAAAGTAAGTTGCATGGCACCGGTGGAATCCTTTACTGCCACATTTAATATATTTAAATTTCTCGCTTTTTTTAAATTGGGAATCCCGGCTACGGTAACGTAGATTGCACATAGCTCACCCGGTATTGTTCTTGAAATTTCTACCGGTTCATCAAGCACTTCGTAGTCTCTGGGGTAGTGTAAAATCAAATCCCCGACTGTCCGAATTTCCAGTTTTTCAAATAATTTAGCTGTTTTCTCCCCAATCCCTTTTAAATTTGTAATAGGAGTACTTGAATTCATCTAACATCCTTTCTTCAAAACAGGTCAGTTGCATCTGCATGCTGTCAGTCAGAAATATGTCGCTATTAAAAAAGAGGAGACAATGTTGTCTCCTCCCGGCATTATTCTACAGAAATCACATAGTAATAAATAGGTTGTCCGCCGTACTGTAACTCGACATCACAGGAAGGATACGCCTTTTCGATTTCTTTTAGAAGTGCTTCTGCATCTGCTTCTTCCACATCTGAACCATAATAGATGCTGATCAATTCAGAATCTTCATCAACCATCTCGGTTACCATATCCAAGGTAACGTTCAGCATGGAAGTGCCTACCGCAAGGATTCCCTGATCACCGATTCCCATATAGTCATCTTTTTTGATTTCCTTATCATCAATAACAGTGTCCCTCACTGCATAGGTTACCTGACCGGTCTTGACGTTTTTGATCTCCTGCATCATTACTTCTTCATTTTCCTCTACGGAAATTTCAGGAACATAATTAATCACAGCTGTAATTCCCTGAGGTATGGTTTTGGTGGGAATCACAAGAAGGCTCTTGTCGGTCATTAACTCGGCTGCCTGATTTGCTGCAAGAATAATATTTTTGTTATTGGGAAGAACAAAGATATTCCTTGCATTCACTTTTTCTACAGCATCTAAAATATCCGCTGTACTGGGATTCATGGTCTGTCCGCCTTCGATAATATAATCGACGCCAAGACTTTTAAAAATCTCATTTACTCCATCACCTACAGATACAGCAATAAAGCCGACCTCCTTAGCAGGTTCTTCAGCTTTTTGGGGCTCTTTTGCCTGAGCTGCTTCCTTCTCAGACATTTTAAACAGCTTTTCCTGATGCTCCAGACGCATATTATCAATTTTTAAATTAGACAATGCACCATACTTCAATGCCTTCTGAATTGCCAGACCCGGATCATTGGTATG
>CAYOHU010000095.1:0-6816 GCA_964403845.1 uncultured Acetatifactor sp. | reverse complement strand
ATTTTATCCAATCCTTCTTGGATAAAGAGGATCAGGATTTTAAAATATTTTCTCCTAAGAATGTGGAGGATATTTATGGTAATGAGATATCCAAAGCAAATGCAGATAAGGATAAGGTGCAACAGAAATTAAATGAAACCTTACATCAGCAAAATTTACTTCGTTCAAAAATTCAGAGGCTGAGTCAAATTATTGAAAATGAAAAATCTTTTCACGAGGACACCTGTGCCAGACAACAAAATTTAACTATCCTGAGTATACAAGAGGAAGATCGCCAGAGGATTGCAAGAGATTTACATGATGCATCCTTGCAAAATCTTACGCATCTGATACACAAAATTGAATTAAGCAGTATGTTCATTGATCAGGATCCTCTTAGAGCAAAATTGGAACTGGCTGTTATAAGCAAAAACCTAAAAGCTGTGATAGAAGACATTAGAAATACTATATTTGATCTTCGTCCAATGTCTTTCGATGATCTTGGTTTAAAGGATACTTTCCTTCAGCTTCTTCAAAAAGTAAATGTAAATAATGAGTACAAAATTACGAAAGAAATTGATGATGTTTCATGTGAAAATAATCTGATTCTTGCTTCGATATTCAGAATTGCACAAGAGTGTCTGATTAATACCATAAAGCATGCGAATGCAAGTGAAATCAGTTTTTATTGTAAACAAATTAACACTCTTTGTGTCATTGATATCAAAGATAATGGTAAGGGGTTTACAATGGATGAGATTGCATGTAAACAGCGTGACAGGCATTTTGGAATTACATTGATAAAAGAGCGAGTCAATCTTTTAGGTGGTAAGATATCGATAGATTCTGTCAAAGAAAAAGGAACTCATATTCACATAGAAATTCCTTTGGCATAACTAAGGAAAAATTTACGGAAAGGTTTGTAAAAATGAGTATTAAGGTAATGTTAGCAGATGATCATGTATTGATCAGAGAGGGAATCCGGCAGTTGTTGGAATTTGATGGAAATATTGAAGTAATTGAAGAAGCCAGTGATGGGGATGATTGTTTAGAAAAATTATCAAAATCAAATCCTGAGGTATTGCTTCTGGATATTAATATGCCTAAAATGAACGGTATTGATGTTTTGCAGGAAATTAAAGATAGAAATTTAAATGTAAAAGTTTTAATCTTGACAGTCCACAATGAAGTGGAATATTTGTTGAAGGCAATTGATATTGGAGTGGAAGGATATATACTAAAGGATGCAGAATTTGAAGAATTGAAAAAAGCGATTTATGCGGTAAAAAATGGTGAAAGTTATATTCAACCTAATCTAATTCCTGCTCTGAATAATAGATTGGTTTCAAGAGATGTTGATAAAGATAAGATTGAATCTCTTACAAAGAGAGAATTAGAGGTATTGATTCAGGTAGCCAATGGTATGTTTAATAAGGAAATTGCTACATCCCTGGATATCAGTGAACGTACAGTAAAAAACCATATCTCAAATATTTTTAAAAAAATAGATGTGTCCGACAGAACGCAGGCGGCTGTATTTGCAATTAAGAATGATTTAATTAAATTATATTAGTAATAATGGTAACTACATGAGCAATATCATGCCGAAATTATGGTTTTGTAGATAAAGTATGAATAGTTACATATAATGAAATATACAGGAAAAGAATGTTTCACGTGAAACATTCTTTACTTTTTACCTGATAAAATACAAGATAATGTTTCACGTGAAACAAATCAACCCAATATATTGTGAAAATTCCGTGAAACATTCGTATATATAAGGCGTGAAACAATTTATTGCATTCGTCTGTTTGTTTACACCGGTAGGTTGTGGTCTGAATAGTAACGATTCAGAACCCCATTCGCAAAAACGTGCTTTCAGCACTTTCCTTTTGCTCATGTGGTTATCTCGCCACATAAATCTGTAAATACACTTCTGCTCATGCTAGCATGGCAGCTGCGTATTCACAGATTTGCGTGGCTCTGAATAGTTACATACAATATAATGTTTCACGTGAAACATATAACTACAAGATATTGAATAAGCGACTTTCAGAATTTTCATGTAGATATAACTCGTAATTAGTGTTATAATTGAAAAATGAAACAGATTGAAAGGCGATGACTATATGGGAAAAATTATAGCAATAGCAAACCAAAAGGGTGGAGTAGGTAAAACTACTACCTCTATTAATTTATCAGCATCTCTAGCGGTGAAGGGAAAGAAAGTATTAGTAATCGATACAGATCCTCAGGGAAATACCACCAGTGGTCTGGGAGTAGACAAGAATGATTTGGATGATACAATATATGAATTGATTTTAGGGGAATGCTCTATCAGGGATTGTATTATTGCAGATGTAATTCCCAATGTTTCCGTGGTACCGTCCAATGTAAATTTAGCGGCTGCGGAGATAGAATTGATCGGTGTAGATAAAAAGGAATACATATTAAAGAATGAAGTTGATTATGTGAAGGAAGATTATGACTATATCATTATTGACTGTCCTCCTTCTTTAAATATGTTGACTATCAATTCCATGACTACAGCGGATAGTGTGATTGTGCCGATTCAGTGCGAGTATTATGCGCTGGAGGGTCTTAGTCAGCTGATTCATACAATTAACCTGGTAAAAGAGAGACTAAATCCGGAGCTGGATATGGAGGGTGTTGTTTTCACGATGTATGACTCTCGTACCAATCTTTCTATGCAGGTTGTTGAAAACGTTAAACAGAATCTGAAACAGAGAGTGTATGAAACCTTGATTCCCAGAAATATCAGACTTGCGGAGGCACCCAGCTATGGAATGCCCATTACTCTGTACGATCCGAAGTCTGCAGGAGCAGAAGCCTATATGCAGTTGGCAGACGAAGTAATTCGAACATCATAAGTGAAAATATAAGAAAAATTTTATCATTTCACATAGGTAACTATTCAGAACCCCATTCGCAAAAATGTGCTTTCAGCACTTACCTTTTGCTCATGTGGTTACTTCGTCACATAAATCTGTAAATACATTTCTGCGCATGCAAGCATGGCATCCGCATATTCACAGATTTGCGAGGCTCTGAATAGTTACTCACATAGCATATCAAGGAGAGGAAAAATTATGGCGGCAAGAGGTTTAGGAAAAGGACTTGATTCATTGATTCCTAATGCTGTAGGGGAAGCAAAAGTTAAAAAGGAAGAAAAACAGCAGTCTGCTGTGGAAGCAAAAGAACCTGAAACAATTGTAAAAATCACAAAAATTGAGCCGAATAGAGAACAGCCCCGTAAAAATTTTGATGAGGATGCATTGCAGGAATTGGCTGACTCCATCAAACAATTTGGTTTGTTACAACCTATTCTGGTGCAGGATAGGAAGGATCATTATGAAATTATAGCAGGTGAGCGCAGGTGGCGTGCTTCTAAGCTTGCCGGATTGAAGGAAGTCCCGGTTATCATCCGCAATTATACCGATCAGGAAATAGTAGAAATTGCCTTAATTGAAAATATTCAGAGAGAGGATTTGAATCCTATTGAGGAAGCTCAGGCATATAAGCGTTTATTGACTGAATTTAAGTTGAAGCAGGACGAAGTAGCCGAGAGGGTATCTAAGAGTCGTGCTGCTGTAACAAATTCCATCCGTCTATTGAAGCTTTCAGATGAAGTGCAGCAGATGGTAATTGATGAGATGATTTCTACAGGACATGCCCGTGCACTTTTGGCAGTTGAAGATCAGGAGGAGCAGTATAATCTTGCTCAGAAGATTTTTGATGAAAAGCTTAGTGTTCGTGATGTAGAAAAGATGGTTAAAAATCTGCATAAGCCTACAAAGCCAAAAAAAATGGATGATAAGACGTTACAGGCAATCTATCAGGATATCGAAGAAAACTTAAAGCAGAAGCTTAGTACAAAGGTTACTGTTACATCCAAGGGAAACGGTGCAGGGAAAATCGAGATAGAGTTTTACAATCATGAGGACCTGGATCGATTGCTGGATATGATAGGAGACGCAAGTCATTAGAAGAAAGTAATTTAAAATTACAAAGGAGAATATCATTGGGAACAAGTATTTTTTTGAATCAAATTGGTCTGGGTGGATTTGATATAGGTTATCTGTTGATTGCGGTGATTATATTATTGGTTCTTATGATAGTTGTTCTGATTTTGTTAATCGTTCAGATCAATAAGGTGGGACAGCTGAAGAAACGCTTAGATAAATTTCTTACCGGAAGAGACAGTAAAAGCCTGGAGCAAAAAATAGCATCTTTGTTTGAGGATAATATATTCCTGAAAAATAGTACGGAAAAAAATAAGAAGGATATCCGTATCCTGTATAAGAATATGGAGGCAGCTTATCAGAAGATGGGACTGGTAAAGTATGATGCTTTTAACCAAATGGGTGGTCAATTAAGCTTTTCTTTGGCACTTTTGGATGAGAATAATAATGGATTTATTATCAATTCTGTACATAGTACGGAAGGCTGCTATTCTTACACAAAGGAGATTAAGCAGGGAGTCAGTACAATATCGCTGGGTAAGGAAGAAGAAGAAGCATTAGCGATTGCAATGGGGGAAGCCTAATAAATGATAAAGAAAAGTATAAAAGAGATAAAGAATAACGATATTCTGGCTAAGCCGGTCATGACCTGGGATTATCAGATTATTCTTCCGCAGGGGGCTACCCTGAAAAAGGATTATATCAACAGATTGGAAGAACTGGGAATTGTTGAAGTGTTTGTCAGGGAAAAAAAATTGGATGCCAATGAGATGGTGATTCTCAAAGCCGATATTGAGGATTCTATCAAAGTTAAGGTAAAGGATATTTTGGAACGGCATACTTATCAGCATAATCAGGAATTGGAAGAGCTAAGCAAGACTGCGGACAATATCATTACTACGATTTTGGAAGAGGATGAGGTCGTAGAAAAAATATTTGATATCAAAGAGAGAAATACGGATATTTATGAGCATTCCATTAATATTTGTTCATTGGCAATTTTGACCGCCCTGAGGATGGGAGTGGAGAAACAAAATATACACGACATTGGAGTAGGCTGTCTTCTGCATGATATCGGGTTGCGTTACACAACCATTGATTTTGCCAGCAGAGACGTAAAATCCTTAAATGAGCAGGAATTGATGGAATATAAAAAGCATCCTGTACTCGGCTATTCTTCCTTGCAACAGGAGGAATGGATTTCCAATCTCAGCAAGTCGATTATTTTATATCATCATGAACGGCTGGATGGTTCCGGATTTCCGTTGCGTACAAAAGAAGAGATTCCCTTTGAGTGCAAAATTGTTGCTGTTTGCGACGTCTTTGATGAGATGATTTGTGGTATTTCCACCAAGAAGGTGAAGGTATATGAAGCCATTGAATACCTGAAAATGATGAAAAATACGAAATTTGATGCAGGCATTGTGAATGCATTTTTAGGATTTACGGCTGTGTATCCTGCAGGAAGCAGGGTAATGACCAATGAAGGTGAGCTTGCGGTAGTGATTTCCCAAAACAAGGATTTCCATGATCGTCCGGTGATTCGTATCATTCAGGACAAGAATGGAAATGACGTAGAGGGAGAAGTGATTAAGGATTTAGTAAAGATACATAATATCTTTATTGAGAAAGTAATAGATTAAAGGTTGCGTAGTTTGTAACAGAATGGAGGAAGTCATGATTGACATTAAATTTTTGAGAGAGAACCCTGATATTGTAAAGGAGAATATAAAGAAGAAATTTCAGGATTCAAAGATACCGATGGTAGATGAAGTAATAGCATTGGATGCGGAGAGCAGAAGGGCAAAGCAGGAGGCAGATGATCTTCGGGCTGCACGAAATCGTATCTCCAAGGAAATCGGTGCATTGATGGCACAGGGTAAGAAGGAAGAGGCAGAGACGAAGAAGGCAGAGGTTGCTGCCGGAGCAAAACGCCTTACTGAGTTAGAAGCAATGGAGGCAGAGCTGCAGGAGAAAGTAACAAAGATCATGATGGTGATTCCCAACATTATTGATGAATCCGTACCGATTGGTAAGGATGACAGCGAAAATGTTGAAATTGAAAAATTTGGAGATCCGGTTGTTCCGGACTTTGAAGTGCCTTATCACGCAGATATTTTGAACAGCATCAGTGGCCTGGATAAGGAAAGTGCGGGCAGAACCAGTGGAAATGGCTTCTATTACCTGATGGGGGATGCTGCAAGAATCCATTCTGCGATGATTAGCTATGCCAGAGATTTTATGATTGACAAAGGATTTACTTATTGTATTCCTCCCTTCATGATTCGTAGCAGTGTTGTGAATGGAGTTATGAGCTTTGCAGAAATGGAAGCAATGATGTATAAGATTGAAGGAGAGGATTTGTATCTGATTGGTACATCTGAGCATTCCATGATAGGTAAATTTAAAGGAGAAGTGGTAAAAGAGAGCAGTCTGCCCATTACTATGACCTCTTATTCCCCTTGCTTCCGTAAGGAAGTGGGTTCCCATGGCATTGAGGAGAGAGGTGTTTACCGTGTACATCAGTTTGAAAAACAGGAAATGGTAGTATTATGTAAGCCGGAGGATTCCATGGACTGGTATAATAAGATGTGGAAATATACGGTAGATTTCTTCCGCAGTCTTGATATTCCTGTTCGAACCTTGGAATGCTGTAGCGGTGATTTGGCAGATTTGAAGGTGAAGTCCTGCGATGTTGAGGCATGGAGTCCCAGACAGCAGAAGTATTTTGAGGTTGGTTCCTGTTCTACTTTGGGGGACGCACAGGCAAGACGTCTTGGTATTCGTACCAAAGGAGAAAATGGTACTTACTATGTGCATACATTAAATAATACAGTATTGGCATCTCCCA
>CAYOHU010000094.1:0-6831 GCA_964403845.1 uncultured Acetatifactor sp. | reverse complement strand
ATATCATAAAGTGTACTGATAATAATATCCTCTGCCTCTGTAATTGTTTTTACCCGAAATTTAACCCACTTCATCTCTCTACAAACCTTTCTGCTTTCCATTCCTCTGTCTGTCACTGTCATGAAAATTGTAAACGCAAGCCTCTATCCTGTCAAACGGAACGTAATATTTCAAATCGTCCGCACCCCGGTCCGATATCTGCTCTCACAGATTCCCAACACCAAAAACAAAAACGGGGTACTCACCACCTGCTGAAAGCTGAACAGGGAATTGACAAAATAAAGCACCAATACCATGACTCCCAAAAGCATGCCCCGATAACGCCGAAGCCCGCATGCAAATACTCCTGCATAGGACACTGCACCCAACACGCCACCGTTTATCAGCATATTCAGCCACTCATTATGTGCATTTGCAAAAACAGAATGCTCCCAGTGTCCCTCCATCTGTATGCGTTCTGCCAGGGACGGTGTCCCATAGATATACTCGGCAAAGCAATCCGGTCCAAAGCCTATGAGCTTGCGCGGTAACTTTGCATCCGCAAAGCCTCTCCACGCTGCCTGCCAAAGACCGCCGCGCCCGCTTCCCCAGGTCTCTCCCCGGGGTAGTCCGCACAGGTAGGTCGCAACAAAGCCCACAGCAAATACACCTGCACCAATCAACAGGCTTCGGTTCAACCATATCACCCACTTATGGGGCAACCTTCTCTGCAGCAGCGAAACACCACACAGCAGTGCCGCAAGCACCCACCAGAACCATTCCGTCATCAAAGCCGTAAGGAATCCATCCACCGCCAGCATATCCCATGTTCCCAGATGCTTCATCAAAAATCCAAGCACGGGACACAGGGCGCATATTCCCAATGCCAGCAATACACTTTTCCTAAACACCTCCGGGCGGTGGCTGCCATGGAGAGCGCCAAGCCCCAGACATACCAGCACCAGCAGAATTCCGGTGTCGCTTCCCTGAGTCAGCATCAATGTCAGTGCAAGCACCGAAACAATGTAGTACACAATCCTTCTTCCCCGCTTACTGCTGTAGAAAAAGCCCACAACCGGCCAGGGCAGAAGCACGCACAGATAGCCGCACAGCCAGTTGATATTTCCTATGGTAGACAGCATGTGGCTGTACTCCCAGTCCGCAGATGAAAAGGAACTCTGCAGCTGCAGGATATCCACACCGAGCCGTTGCAGAAAAGCAATGAACACCACCAGCAGCAGGCCCAGCTCCCCCGCGCGAACAGGGTATACCGTCCGCATATATTCCCTTGATACTAAAAAGTAAATACCTACCAATAAAATCTGCGTCAGTGCACCCATGTACCAATCAAGGTAACCTGTCCATGCTGTCTGTTGGTAGGGACTTGCTACTGCAGAAAGGAACGCACTGATGCCGTAAGAAAGCACAGCCAAATCCACAGAGCTCCACTTCCGGCTCCGCATCCTCCCGTCCTGCTGTACATAGCCCATCTGCGTCGTTTTCCTTGTCTGCCTTCCCTTCGCCGTTAGGTTACCTATCATAGAGGCTATGGTAACAAGCAACCAAATGCTCTGGCAAAACAGCGATACATTTCTGAAAAGCAAATACTTACTGTCACCTAATTTGTAATAGCCTCCCCCTGTATAAAGCGGAAGCAGCACCAGCAACAGAATCATATAAATATTACATAATGTTCCAAGAAATTCTTTTTTACCATTTTCCATATTGGTATCATATCACGGATAGAAAAGCTGCGCTCTAGCGCTCTTCTCTGAAATATGCCAGTCCCAGACTTGCCGGAGGCTGATTTTCGCGGCGGCTTCGCATACTGGTCACCACCAGCACCACCAGGGTCACCACATAGGGAATCATCTTATATAGCTCCTGAAATTCCATGTGATCCATACCGGTAGGAATATACAGGTACAAAATGTAAAGACCACCGAACAGGAAGGATGCCAGCACACTCACATTGGGACGCCAGATAGTAAAGATAACCAGTGCAATGGCAAGCCAGCCTCTGTCACCGAAGGCATCATTTGACCAAACACCGCAGGCATAATCCATTACATAATATAAACCGCCCAGACCTGCTATCATACAACCGGCACAGGTGGCCACATATTTATACCTTGTCACATTAATTCCGGCTGCGTCCGCTGTGTTAGGATCCTCACCCACTGCTCTCAGATGCAGACCCACACGGGTATGATTCAAAAGATAAGCTGCTATCAACGCAATCAGCACTGCCAGATACGCAAGAAATCCATAGGATAAAAACAGCTTTCCGAACCATCCCAGCTTTCCCGCAAAGGGAAGGGATTTGCTGAAATAGCTGCTGGTAGCGGAGAGTGCTATGGAAGGTACATCGCTGGCAACCAGTTTAATCAGAGAGCCGCCAAAGAAGTTACCAAATCCCACACCGAAGGTAGTCATCGCCAGACCGGTCACATTCTGGTTAGCACGCAGGGTTACCGTTAAGAAGCAGTACAGCAGTCCCATCAGCAGGGAACCAAGCAGGCAGCACACCATGGGAATCAGCACTGCCAAAACCGGATTTAAGCCGGAGCCTGCTGCTGACCTCTCGTAGAAAAAGGATCCAATCACGCCGCTGATGGCACCAACATACATTACTCCGGGAATTCCCAAATTCAGATTGCCGGATTTCTCCGTTATGATCTCTCCGGTACTGCCAAACAAAAGAGGAATTCCCTGCACGATTGCTCTGGGTATAAATGCAAGTAAAAAACTCAACATAATTATTTTTCCTCCTTATCTGCTTTTTTACGGAACTGAAGTCTGTAGGTAATAAAAAATTCACATCCAATAATAAAGAACAGGATAATCCCGGTCAAAATATCTGCATAAGAATGATTTAAGCCAAAATTAGTGGAAATCTCGCTGGCACCTCTATCCATGAATATAATCAGGAAGCTGGAGAAGACCATGGTCAACGGATTGAATTTCGACATCCAGGATACCAGTACCGCCGTAAAGCCCTGTCCGCCTGCAATGGTGGTGGTCACCGTATGGTTAATTCCTCCCACCAGCAAAAGACCTACCAGACCACATACGGCACCGGAAAGTGCCATGGTACGGATAATGACCTTACCCACCTTGATTCCTACATATTTCGCCGTATTCTCACTTTCCCCGACTACTGCAATTTCATAACCGTGCTTGCTGTAGTTCAGGTACACATACATAAAGACCGTAATCACCACTGCCACCAGAATACTTAACAGATATTTCGAACCGAACACCTGCGGCAGCCAGCCAATCTGACTGTCCTGATTGATAATACCGATTTTACCGGAGCCCTTGGGAACCTCCCAGACAATCGTAAAAAAGGCAACCAGCTGTGTGGCAATGTAATTCAGCATCAGGGTGGAAAGGGTTTCGTTGGTGTTCCACTTTGCCTTAAACATTGCAGGAATCAGTCCCCAGACTGCACCTGCCGCCAGACTGGAAATGACCATACAGATCATCACCAATGCGTTGGGCATCTTGTCCCTTAAGCAAATCATACATGCGGCAGCAGCAAGACCGCCAATCAGTACCTGTCCCTCTCCGCCGATATTCCAGAATTTCATTTTAAAGGCCGGAGTAAGCGCCAACGCAATCAAAAGAAGGATTGCAATGTTCTGGAAGGTAATCCACATCTTTCTTACCGTGCCGAAGGCTCCCGTGAAAAGAGATACGTATACCTGTATGGGATTAATTCCGGTAGTTATGGTGGTCACCACGGCACAAAGGATTAATGCCAGCACAATTGCCAAAAAACGAATTCCCATGGACTGATACCAGGGAAGCGCATCCCTTTTTACTATATGAAAGAACGGCTCTTTCTTTTTTTCACTCATGTTTTCACTCATGATCCTCGCTGCCTCTCATTCTGGTCATCATCATTCCGACCTCATTTTTATTCGTCTTTCTCGCATCCACGATACCGCTGACCTGACCGCCGCAGAGCACCATGATTTTATCGGATAACTCCAGCAACACATCCAGATCCTCACCCACGAAAATAACCGCAACGCCTTTCTTTTTCTGCCTGTTCAGCAAATCATATATGGTGTAGGAGGAATTGATATCCAGACCTCTCACGGCATATGCCGTCAATAGCACGGTAGGTGCAGAGGCAATCTCTCGTCCCACCAGTACCTTCTGTACATTTCCTCCGGAAAGTCTTCGCACCGGCGTAGTAATTCCCGGAGTCACAACCTCCAGATTTTCCACTACATCTGCAGCAAGCTTCTTGGAGGGCTTACGATTGGTAAAAGGACTTCGACCCTGACGGAAGGAACGAAGCATCATGTTGTCCGCCAAATCCATATTGCCGACCAGACCCATTCCCAGTCTGTCCTCCGGCACAAAGGACAGGGAAACACCCATTTCCGAAATCCTGCGGGGATCCTTGCCTATCAGCATTTCCTTATGCCCATCCTCTTCTATGTAGCATATCGTACCGGATTCCGTCACCTGCAGTCCGGCAATCGCCTCCAATAATTCCTTCTGCCCACAGCCTGAAATCCCTGCAATTCCAAGAATCTCACCACTGTTTGCCGTAAACGATACATCCTTCAGCTTAAGGATACCCTCCTCATTGCGCACAGTCAGACCCTGTACCTCAATACGGGGCTTAGGATTCACCGGCTCCGGTCTCTCTATATTCAATGTCACTGCACGTCCAACCATCATGTTCGTCATTTCAGTCACATTGGTATCCTTTGTTGCCATGCTGCCAATATACTGACCATTCCTCAATACTGCAACCCTGTCGGACAAGGACTCCACCTCATGCATCTTGTGCGTGATGATTATGATCGCCTTCCCGTCATCCCGCATCTTTCGAAGCACATGAAACAGCTTCTCCGTCTCCTGCGGCGTCAGTACGGCAGTGGGCTCATCCAAAATCAGAATATCCGCGCCCCGATACAATACCTTTACGATTTCTACCGTCTGCTTCTGGGAAACAGACATATCATATATCTTCTGCTTCGGATCTACCTCAAAGCCATATTTCTTACAGATATCTTCAATTTTTCGGGATGCCTCCTTAATATTCAGCTTTCCCTCCAGACCCAGAATGATATTCTCTGTTGCCGTCAACACATCAACCAGCTTAAAGTGCTGATACACCATGCCGATTCCCAGCTCAAAAGCATCTCGGGGGGATTTGATCACTGCTTCCTTTCCATTAATGAAAATCTGTCCTTCGTCGGGGAAATAAATACCGGAAAGCATATTCATTAAAGTGGTCTTACCGCTTCCGTTTTCTCCCAGTAAGGAGAGAATTTCCCCCTTATAAATATCCAAATTCACCTTGTCATTGGCGATTACAGAGCCAAATGTCTTTGTAATATTCCTCATTGAAACAGCTTCTGTCTTCGTTTCCATGCTTTATCCCCTTTCGAGTTATTGGTCTGTCCGCCCTTTTTCTACTTCATTAAAGCCTTTTTACCGAAATTTACTTTCATCAAGTAGAAAAAGGGCGGCGCTGCGAATATCGCTGTGCCGCCCTCTGCGATCCGATTTTATCGCGATTGCAGGGCTTCTTTCTATTATTTAGAATGCAGTATCCAAAAGACTGATTCCGTCAATCTTTAAGTCAAAGTAAGGTGCAGAACGGAAGCCTTCACCGGACTCATGGAAGTATCCGTCCAATACTACCTCATGATCGGGTGTGTACTCTGCATCGGTATCTACATCAGCCTGATGACTCTCCACTGCATTGCCGTCTACTGTAAAGGTAGCAGTATCGAAAACATGTACCTTACCTGCAATCAGATCAGCCTTAGCTGCCTCAATTGCCTCCTTAGTTCCCTCTGCCACTACAGCACCAAGGTCAGTCAATACAACAGAGCCCGTCTCCAAGGAGCCGCACCAATCAGTTGCAATGGCAGTTCCGTTTGCAACGCTGGTCAATGCATACTCGAAGTAAGGTGCCCAGTTGATTCTGGAGGACACGATAAAGGTATTCGGGCAGGCACTTGCGGTGCTGCCGTTATAGGAAACATTCGGTACTCCTGCGGTTTCACAAGCAGTGGGTGCACCCATGGAATCTGCATGCTGGCTAATCAATACACAACCATTTCCAATCAGCTTGTTTGCGCCTTCCTTCTCAGCGGTTTCATCATACCAGGAGCCTGTAAAGGTTACTTCCATGGTAGCGGAAGGACAAACGGAACGTGCGCCCAGGAAGAAAGAGGTATATCCTGAAATAACTTCCGCATAGGTATAAGCACCAACATAACCAATCTTAGCCTGTTCTGCAGTAATCTTACCATCTGCAATCATTTCATTCAGCTTCATACCTGCTGCAATACCTGCAAGGTAACGCCCGTCATAGATGGATGCAAATGCGTTGTGATAGTTGTCAAGCTTCTCAGTGTGAGCCTTTGTTCCTGTTGCATGACTGAACTGAACTTTAGGATACTCCTTTGCAGCCTCAATCACATAATCCTCATGACCAAAGCTGTCTGCGAAGATAAAATCACATCCGGCGTCTGCCAGCTCGCAGGCTGCCTCGTAGCACTCCTGACCCTCAGGAATATTTGTCTTAATCACACATTCAACGTTTAACTTCTCACAAGCCTCTTTCGCTGCATTTAAGAAGTTTAAATCATAGGTTGAATTCTCATCATGCAGGAAAATAAAACCTGCCTTTAATCCGTTTGTTGCAGCACCACCTGCAGCCGCTCCGTCATCAGAACCGCATCCGACCAAAGCGCTGATTGCCAAAGCCATAACGGTGAGCAAACTTACGACTTTCTTTTTCATTATAATCTCCTCCTGTTTTTCCCGTTATCGGGTATCTGTGAGTCCATTCTCAACATTAGTCAGTATAAG
>CAYOHU010000093.1:0-6933 GCA_964403845.1 uncultured Acetatifactor sp. | reverse complement strand
AATGTTGAGGATGCAAAGAAGGCTTTAGCCACACTGGGATTACTTGCAGAGGTGGAATATGAGGAGTCTGAAACGATTGATAAGGATGTGGTAATCAGTACCGGCGAGAAGGAAGGTACAATGCTGGATGCGGGGGCTAAGGTTGTTTTGACAGTGAGTGCGGGGTCACAGAGTGCGGAAGTACCTGATGTGACGGAGCTTTCTTATCAGGAGGCCAACAGTAAGCTGATCAATCTGGGCTTTTTGGTGAACCGCTCGGAGGTTTATTCCGATGATGTGGCAGAAGGAAGGGTGGTTTCGCAGTCTCCCGTTGGGGGAACCAAAGTTCCGAAGGGAAATGTGATTACAATAAATGTAAGTAAAGGCAAGGAGAATGTGAAGGTAAGAGTACCCAATCTGGTTGGCTTAAGCGAAGAGGAAGGAACCGCTGAGGTGATAGAAGCAGGACTTACCATTGGCAGTGTAACGCGTGAATACAGCGCGGAGGTGGCAGCGGGCTTTATCTGCTATCAGAGCGATTCCCATGGCTCTTATGTAGATCCGGGAACGGCACTGGATATTAAGGTCAGTCTGGGAGCAGAAAAAATCACTTATAAATGCAATACCAATATTGTAGCGCCAACCATGGATGAGGCTCCGGACTATGTACCGGGCAGCGAAGTGAGTATTTTATTTGTCACAGACGACGGGCATATATTGATGGATACCTCAATTTCCGGCTTCCCTCAGGCAGCGAATTATTATGGTCTGACATCCGCAGGGGGAACGATTACAATGACCTACACGATTACGATGGAAGGGACTACCACAACGAATCCTGAGACCGGAGAAATCATTACAACACCCGGGGGGACGGAGAGCAGAGCCTTTACCAGAAGAATCGAATTTGAACCGGAATAGGTAATGGGATAAGTAGTGAAATAAGTAGTGGAATAAGTAGTGGAATAGGAAAATGCTGAGATAAGGATAAAAGAATGCAGGGTAAGATAATCAAGGGAATCGCGGGATTTTACTATGTGCATAGCAATGAGGAAGAGAGTAACGGAAGAATATACGAGTGTAAGGCCAAGGGCGTATTCCGGAAAGACAATAAGAAGCCTCTGGTGGGAGATGATGTCAGCTTTGATATTTTGGATGTAGAAAAGCAGCAGGGAAATATCAGGGAAATTCTTCCGCGCCACAGTGAATTGATTCGTCCGGCTGTGGCGAATGTGGATCAGGCGTTAGTTATTTTTTCGATTGTGAAGCCACAGCCTAATTTTAATCTGCTGGATCGTTTTTTGATTATGATGCATCAGCAGGAAATTCCCTGTATTATCTGTTTTAATAAGCTGGATATAGATGAAGAAGGAAGCGGAACGCGATATGAGGAAATATACAGAAAATGCGGTTATCGGACCTTGTCCGTCAGTGCCAGGGAAAAGCAGGGAATGGAGGAGCTGAGGTCACTGTTGGAGGCTCGAACCACAACTGTTGCAGGTCCCAGCGGTGTGGGAAAATCGTCCTTGGTCAATTGTCTGCAATCGGGAACGGTGATGAAGACCGGTCAGATCAGTGAGAAGATTGAAAGAGGACGTCATACCACCAGACATTCCGAGTTGATTGCCATTGAGAAGAATACCTATATTTTGGATACGCCGGGATTTAGTTCGTTGGGTTTGTTTGATTTGGAAAAGGAAGCTTTGGCACAGTATTACCCGGAGTTTGCAGAGCATGAAAAATACTGCAGGTTCGGAGGCTGTGCGCATATTGCAGAGCCGGTGTGCGGTGTTCGTGATGCAGTAGAAGAGGGAAAGATAGATAAAATGAGATATGAAAATTATTGCCTGCTCTATGAGGAGCTGAAGGCAAGGAAGAAATACTGATGGATCAGCTGCTGAGAAGCAGATGTACTATTGTCCTGCAAAAGGTTATATCATAAGTAAATTCCGGGTGGCTATTGCCCATAGATGAGGGGGAACGGTATGAACGATAATTCCCAATTAAATAATCTGGGAGAGCAGATGAAGGGTGCTTTGAATGAGGCACTTGCGACAGGTGATTTTAAAAATCTGAATGTATTAGTGTCCGATACTGTGAAGACAGCGTTAAGCGACGCGGAGGCTGCTTCCAAAGCGTGGAAGGAGAAACAGAAGGAAGTCCGGAAGGCTACGCAGGGAACGAACATGACTTACACAGAGTACCGCAAAAGGAAGCTGGAAGAGGAAAAGCAGGCAGCCAAAGCAGCGCGGGCTCAGACGTCCCAAACAACAGGTCAGATGCAACAATTGACGGAAGGACAGAAATATTATCAGCGCACAGGGCTGCTTGTGAAGGTGGAAAATGTGGGTCTGATTTCAGGAGTCTTATTTATTGTGTTTGGAGCAATCGCAAATATTCCCTTACTGATTCTTTCCATTATCGGAATTGTATGCAGTTGGAGCGGAGCCGGGGTACTGATTTTCTTTCTGTTGGTGTCCATCGGGTTCATTCTTTTGGGAAAGAATAAGATTCAGCTGATCAGCAAGGCAAAAAGATACGTTAAGCTATGCGGAAACAAGATGTATGCGGAGTTGGAGGAGCTGGCGACTCAGGTTGGTATCTCAACCGGGAAGGTTACAAGAGAGCTCCGTCGGATTTTGCGAAAAGGAATTATCCCCTCAGCGCATATGGATAAGATGGCAACGCATCTGATGCTGAATGATGTTGTGTATAAACAGTATCTGGATGCTGAAAAATCACGGCTGCTTCAGGAAAAAGAAAAAAAAGAAAGGTCTGCTGTGACCAAAAAACAGGAAAAAACTGCCGAACAGACAGAGCTTGAACAGATGGTTTCTGAAGGGTATGATGCTATTCGAAAGCTTCGCGATATGAATGACCTGATTCCGGGCGAGGTGATTTCGGCAAAGCTGTATCAGCTGGAATCTCTGTTAAAGGAGATATTTGAGCGGGTACAGAAGGAACCGTCACAGATGAACCGTATGCATAAGGTAATGAGTTACTATCTGCCCACGACACTGAAGCTGGTGGAGGCTTATCATGAGTTTGATAAGGTGAGCAATCAGGGTGAGGAAATCGCATCTGCCAAGAAGGAGATTGAGTCCACGCTGGATGCCATTAATAATGCCTTTGTAGAGCTTTTAAATAATCTGTTTCAGGACAAGGTGTTTGATGTGACTACAGATGCACAGGTGCTGCAGACCATGCTTGCCAGTGAGGGTCTGACAAAAGAAATGGAAATGGTAACTGTTAATAGAGAAGAAAACGGAGGAATGTAGAAATGGATGCAATGAACAAAGAAAAACAGCTGGATGAAATGTTAAAGGAAGCTCCCACACTAACGTTTGATTTTATGGCTGAAGAAAAAGCGGAGGTTGCGGTCTCTGAGACGAAAGCAGTAGAAGAGGCGCAGAAGGTGGCTGCTCAGATTGAACTCACGCCGGAAGAGCAGAAGATGGTGGATGATTTCGCAGCACAGATTGATCTGACAAATACCCAGCAGATTATTCAGTACGGTGCAGGAAGTCAGAAAAAGATTGCTGATTTTACGGAATCGGCACTGGATAATGTGCGCACGAAGGATCTGGGTGAAATTGGCGAGCAGCTCACTGATGTAGTATCAGAGCTCAAGAATTTTGAAAAT
Source organism: uncultured Acetatifactor sp. (assembly GCA_964403845.1). GTDB lineage: Bacteria > Bacillota > Clostridia > Lachnospirales > Lachnospiraceae > Acetatifactor. The sequence goes on along the minus strand of CAYOHU010000093.1, from coordinate 3,311 downwards.
GCGGAAGAGACCAAGGGCTTCTTGGGATTATTTAAGAAAAGTGCAAATAAGCTGGACACGCTAAAGGTAAAATACGATAAAGCCAGTGCCAATATCGACAGGATTGTGACAACAATGGAGGGGCATCAGATTACTCTCTTAAAGGATGTTGCAATGTTGGATAAAATGTACGAGCTGAACCTCAATTATTTTAAAGAGTTATCCATGTACATACTGGCCGGAAAGCAGAAGCTGGAGACAGCCAAGTCGGTTGAACTTCCGGAATTGGTCGCAAAAGCGGAAGCCAGCGGACTTCCTGAGGATACGCAGGCAGCAAAGGATTTCGCTGCGCAGATTGACCGGTTTGAGAAAAAGATTTATGATCTGGAGCTGACCAGAACCGTTTCTCTGCAGATGGCACCTCAGATTCGCCTGATTCAGAGCAACGATACTGCAATGAGTGAGAAGATTCAGTCTACGTTGGTAAATACCATTCCTCTGTGGAAAAGCCAGATGGTGATTGCAATCGGTTTGAGTCACTCCACCAATGCTGCCCGTGCCCAGAGAGAAGTCAGTGATATGACGAATGCGCTTCTGAAGAAGAATGCCGAAGCGTTGAAGCTGGCAACGGTTGAGACCGCAAAGGAGGCAGAACGTGGTATTATTGATATCGAAACCCTGACACAGACCAATCAGGTATTGATCAGTACCTTTGATGAGGTAATGAAGATTCAGGAGGACGGAAGAGCAAAACGCGCTGCAGCCGAGATTGAACTTCAGAGAATTGAGAATGATATGAGGGATAAGCTCCTGACAATGAGCAAAAATGTCGGGGAGTAATACCGGTTTATAAAAATAATTCCAGAATAAATACAACACCACAGCAGGACACGGCTACCATAAGCAGATCCGCGCCAAACCATGCCGCAGCCATACCTACAAGCAGTGCAGCCATGCCGGAAATGCGACTCTGGGTTGCGTTGACGATCGCAGGGAAGGTCATAACCGCAAGGGTGACATAGGGGACATAATATAAAAAGGACTGCAGAAATCTGTTTTTAATCGGTTTTCGAATCAAGGTCAGCGGCAGTACGCGGATGGCGTAGCTGACAGCTGCCATAATGAAGATATAAATGTAGGTTTTATTCATTGGTCTCTACCTCCGCTGTGGTGTTTTTGGGAAAAAGAAGTGCAGCACCGCCTGCAATGACAACGGTAAGCAGGATGGTACGCGTACCTTCGGATAGTCCGGATACAATAGGCATGTAGGTTGCGAGATAGCTTGCTGTAAAACAAATCACGATTAAGACTGCGATTACGCGGTCTTTTTTTGCAGGGGGGATGATTACCGCAAGGAACATTCCGTAGAGAGCAACGCTGAGTGCACTGACAAGATGCTGTGGCAGAAGATTGCCTGCAATGGTTCCAAGGGCTGTTCCAATCGCCCAGCCGGGTGCTGCGGTAAGGACTGCGCCATAGGTATAAAACGGATTGAGGGGACCGGATCTGGCGATGTTGATTCCGAATAATTCATCCGTGATGTCGTAAGCAATCAGAAACCGATGGAAGAAAGGCATCTGTGGGTCGATTTTTTGGCTGAGTGCACAGCTCATCAACAGATAGCGTGCATTGGTGATTAGCGTAATCACCGCCATTTCAAGGAAGGTGGCGCCTGCGGCAATCAGGGTAAAGCCGGCATATTCCCCTGCAGATGCGTTGCAAAGGAGACTTGTAAGAAATGCCTGAAAGGGTGTCAGACCGATATTTTTGGCTACAATTCCCAGAGAAAAGGAAACAGCCAGATAGCCCAGACTAATGGGAATGCCGTCACGCATCCCTTTTTGTAGGGCTTGCCGATTCTGCATGGTACGGATAGAGAATTTTGGGTTTGTGTTTTTCATGGAAATACCTCTTTGGTTATATAAACGCTTTTTGATTACATAGTTTTTGAGTTATATGCTCCTCTTTCGTTACCAAAATTTTTATATATGGATTGGATGTCGGAAATAAGAAAGCATTTTTTTCACACCGATATCCATTATAACGTTCTTATTTACATTAGTAAAACAAATGTTTATAATATTGGCATAAGAAAACCTTATGGAGAGAAAAGATGATTTCACGATACGGTATATTTTGTAAAGTAATAGAAACGGCAAGCTTCACAAAAACAGCGGAAGCATTCGGATATTCTCAAAGTGCAATCAGCCAGACAATTAAGAGCCTTGAGCAGGAAATGGGAGTTCGGTTGCTGGAACGCAGAAAAGACGGCATACAGCTGACGAAAGACGGAGAACAATATTTCTCCTACATTCAGGCAGTTTATACTGCAGAGAGAGCACTGGAACAGAAGCAAAGGGAAATGAAGGGCTTGGAGAATTCAATCATACGGATTGGAACCTTTACCAGTGTAAGCCGTAATATTTTGCCTCCTCTCATGAAAGCATTCAAGGATCGTTACCCGACTGTAACCTTTGTTCTTCGACAGGGAGAATATACCAGTATCGAGCAATGGATTCAGGAAGGCGTCATTGATTTCGGATTCGTGAACGCGGATATTGTTAAAAAGGTGGATACAAGGGTTTTGTATGAAGACCGGATGATGGCGGTTTTTCCTAAAAATCACCGATTGGCAAAAAAAACGGAGGTTTCGATGGGGGATTTGATAGAGGATCCTTTTATCCTGCTGGATGAGGGAGAGACAAGTGTTCCGCTGGATACCTTCCGGAAATATGGAATTTCACCGCAGATTGCATATGAGGTTTATGATGACTATACGATTCTTGCCATGATACGTCAGGGCTTAGGCGTATCCATTCTCTATGAAAAAGTGTTAACCGGATTTGAACAGGACCTGGAAATCAAACCCATAACGGAAAATCCCAAGCGCGTGGTGGCATTTGCATGGCAGAATTGGGATACATTGTCATACGCAGCCAGAAGCTTTGTAGAGTTTATTGAAGAGAACTTGGAAGGAGAAGCTTGAAGGAAGGAGAAGCTTGAAGGAAGGAGAAGCTTGAAGGAAGGAGAAGCTTGTGCAAATTAGTAGGGAGTTAATGAGTGGGAAGCCCCTACTGATTGGTTATTAATGTCATATTAGTAGGAAAAACTACGACAGCATCCTCCACTGATCAGTCAATCAGAAGGTTGAATTTATAGCAGTATTTATGTTGTCAGAACAGCACCGTCAAATTATAACGATAAAATGTATTTGGAAAGGATTTCGGTTTATTTATGAATGAGTATGTGAAAAATTTGAATCGAATTGAGTTTGTGATAACAATGGCTTGCAGCGGAAATTGTAAACATTGTTCGGAAGGAGAGCATACAAA
>CAYOHU010000092.1:0-6939 GCA_964403845.1 uncultured Acetatifactor sp. | reverse complement strand
CCTGCAACCTTATTATTACCTGCATAGGTAATCAACGAATCCGGTAAAGGAAGGGTAATCTGGATATATAAACCAGTTGTATCCGTAATCCGCTTTGTTCCGGTGGAATCGTACAGCTCAATATCCATAGGGAAATACTTAATACCTTCCAGATTATTCCCGTACTCTGCCATCAGAGCCCTGATAACAGCCTCTGATGCTACACTGCTTTCAGAAATCTTAATGGTAAAGTTATCGGAAGAACCATAAACCGTTGCAGATACCACTCCGGTATTGGACAAACCATTCTTATCAATAACAACTGTCGTACCCTTACTAACCGTATTTTGTGAATTATTCGGTCGATTCGAATTACCAGCGGAGGAATTACCGCTTCCGGTACCGGCCGAAGTTCCCGTCTTCGCCTTATAATGAGCTGTTACAGTAACATCCCCCTCCGGCATGGTAATCACTGTTGCAGTGAGAACCTTACTTGCTATCTTAGTAGTCGTCGGATCAATACTCCAAAAATCAAATTCCTGATTCTTAGCCGGGTCATTTGCAATCACAATCGGCTGAGAGCCTGCTGCATAGCTTCCTGAGCCACTACCATTTCTAACCGTTAACGTATACAGCTTTGTCGTAGTGTTCTGTCCGTTTCCATTTCCTCCTGAGCCATTGCCGCCGGTTCCCGAACCATTGCCACCCGTACCGTTTCCACCATTTCCGCTTCCGTTTCCTTGGTCAGTACTGCCTCCGTTGCCTGAACCATTATTACCGGCAGTTATTTTTTCATACTGGGCATAGGTATCCATATCCTTGGTAACACCGGTAATCGCAGGTCTCCAGCCGGTAAAGGTATATCCCTCCCTACTGGGATTCTGCGGTGTAATTGCATTTTCACCGTAGTTAACCTTCTGCGTGAAAAGAACCGTGTCATCATAATCGATGAATCGCACAGTAAGCTGTGACTGACTGGAATCATTTTTTTCATACTGTGCATATATTGTAGTATTTTCCTGAATATTGGTAACTGCAGGTCTCCAGCCAACAAAGGTATATCCCTCTCTCTTAGGATCGAACGGCGGCTCTGCATCGCCTCCCGGCAGTACCAATGTTGTTTTTAATACAGTATCATCATAATCCAAGAAAGTAACTGTCACCTTCTTTGCATCAGGATCCTCAGCCTCATACTGTGCCGTTACCTGCAAATCAGACTGTACCCCATGATAATCAGGCACCCATCCGGTATGAATATATCCTTCCCGTCCGGGAACCTCCGGTGCAACTGCATCCATACCTGCTTCAACCGTCTGCGTATCCAAAAGAGTGTTGTCATAATCCCAAAAAGTAACAGTATAATATATTTCAATGGGTTTCGAGGTTGTCTTGATTCCGTTCTTGTCAGCATAGAGCTTAGCATTACTTCCATCTTCACAATAAAAGGTCAGACTACTTTTAACAGTAGTACCGGTAAAAGCATCATTATCAAGATAGGAAACACTGCTCGGCACTTCCATATACTGGATTTTGCTATCCTTAAAGGCATTTGCGCTGATGGATTTACAGGTGGAAGGCAAATACACGGAGAACAAATTTCCGGTGGTTGCAAAAGCCTTTTCAGGAATATCTCCCACGGAAGACTGCCTCAAATCAACAGAGCTTACATCAGTATCCATAAAGGCTTCCTCGGCAATTTCTGTCACACCTGACACTTCCGAAGCATCAACCACACCCGTCTCTCTTCCTTTAAGGAACTCAATAATTTTCTGTCTGTTACCGTTCATATCAAGCTGATAAATAATGGAATTATCACAGCTAAAATAAGGGCTTCCCTGAAATTCCACATAGCTCAAGTTATTACAACCGGTGAACGGACGCAATCCTATTTCCCTGACTGTGGTGGGCACATAAACATTTGTCAGCTTATCACAGTTTGCAAAAGCATAATCTCCAATAGAGGTTGTCCCTCCCATCAGATAAATCGCTTTCAGATTGTTGCAGCCATTAAAAGCACCACCTGTTATGGTACCGTCATCCGCACATGTTCCGCCTGTAATTTCATTCAAGCTATACGCGGTAATCGTCTTTTCTACCTCAGATTCATTCGCATTACTCTCATTTTCAACAAATAACCCCGATTTTATAGACTCGATTCCATCAGGCAACACAATATCCAATGCAGAATTGATAATCTCCCACTCGTAATCCGTCATCTCACTTCTTCTATTACGGTCTGAGTATTTATCAACTGCCAATCTTGCTGCATCCTGATACTCCCGAGTCATATATGCATAATGATCCGTGGTATATTTATTTCCGTCATTAATTGCTTTGAAGGTAGGATAATCCGTCAATTCATTTTTATCTGTATCCGGATTATATTTTACCTCCAGATTTGTCGGCCATCCGCTGTAATATGTAATATAGGTTCGTTGCTGTGAGCCTACATTGATATTACTGTCCGGATTCATTGCATATTGAAAAGGTACACTGTTGTAAGAAATAGGACCCGTGAAGTTCAACTTAGGCTCAGCCTTCAACACAGGCAGGTCGCCACCGGAAACTCTCTTTGTAACATCCTGTGTTTTAAACGCATCTATACCAATATAGTTTACGTTAACCGGCTCTATGAAAATTACATTTTCCAATTGGTAACAGCCCTTAAAGGCATTATCCGCAATCACTCTGATGGAGGAGGGAATCGTAATCTTCTTCAAAGTATAATTATTCTGGAACGTTCCGGAATCTATCTCTACTATCTTATATGGACCAATTGTTTTTGGCAGTTCTACATCTTCCATATCTTCATGGATACTGCTGTATACCAACTGATTCGAAGAATTAACACGATACACTGCCTTTACATCAGGCTTACTCTTATCCGGTACTATGGTAATCTCATACAAATCCTTACCCAAATGACTGAATGCAAAATTATTTGCAGTTGCCATTGTGTGTACAGGAGAATTAGGAATTCCTTCAAAGTAAAATTCATCCGGGAGAGAATCCAGGAAGCCCTCAAAGGTACATTCAGGATCATCGCCATCCTTAAACTCAATCAAACTGTTGGATGTGGAAATATATAGTAAGGAACTGCATCCCTTAAACATACTTACATCAATTTTTTTACCATTGTTAGTAAAGGTTCTGGGAAACGTAAGGGATTGTAAATTTGCACAATTCCGAAAAACGTCAGGACCCAGTTTTGTGAGACTCACATTAGCCCCGCCACCACAGAGCTCTATATGCTTCATGGAATAACATTCCTCAAAAGCAGAATCACCGATTGCCGTTACAGAAATGGGAACAGCAAACTCCCGCAATGCCTGACAGTTATAAAACGCATGGTCTCCGATAATATCAACTCTGGAGTACATATCCATATCTACAGTATCCATATTGATACAATTTGCGAAAGCATAATTGCCAATGGTATCCAGACCATTTCCCAGCTTAATACTGTTCATACCGCTGCAACCGTAAAAAGCATAGTTACCGATACCGGAAAGCTTCTCTCCAACCGTCAGGGTCTTAATATTCCCCTGCTCTGCGAAAACCCCCTTTGAAGGTTCATCCACAACACCTGCGATGCTCCATGTGCCGGCCTCAGTACCGGTTCCCGCTTTCAGATACTGGTTACCGATATACCATACCTCTGCCCCCTGAATTCGTTGCACCTCTGACCTTGTAGTCAAGGCATAAACCATATCGCCACCTGATACCGTACCTGTGGGATAATAAAACTGCTCTACCCCTAAATCCTTCCATTTTGCATAGTCCTCATAGTAACAGGGATAGTATTTGGGCTCCGTTCTCTGTACGGAATCCACAATAGGAATATCATTCTCGTCCAGAATCGGCTCGCCCTTACTGTTCACACGAGGAATATCATCATAAACAGGCTGTCCAAGGCTGTTATAAACCGGCTCGTCCACACGATAAAAAAGGAAATTTCCACTCTTACCGACTGCTGCATAACCACTGGTAGTACCAAGGTTATCGGAATATTTCAGATAAGCATCCACCGTATCCGGAATTGTCAGTGCACCATTCTGCAAAAATCCGCCGTTATAGCCGAGGATAACCGCTACTTTATTCGTACCACCTGTTTCAGGAGTCACATAGGCGAACTGATATTGACCATCTCCTGTAGTGTATATGGTCTCATTAGGATTCTTAATAAACGGAATGTTACACTTCGTATAATCCACCGAAACCTCTGCGGTATTGTTCTGCGAGCTTCCGGCCTGTAATCCCTCTGCCGGAATCGCAGCAACCGTAATTGCAGAAATCAGGAACACGGTTCCCAATGTCTTTCTGACTGTTCTCTTCATTCTTCTGACTTTTTTCTCAACAGCTTTTGTCATCTTATTCTACTCCTTTGCTGCTACCTTCTTCGCAACCACTACAAACCTGCCATTCTTTTCCTGATAGTCACAGGTGGACAATGTCAGCAGTTGGTCGCCGTATTCTGCAGTTACGCCCGTGTCATAGAGGGACATTGCTGCCATCTCCTCCATATTGGAAATAAATTCCTTTTCACTGGCTGCTTCTATAAACTGATAGTATTTAAATACAATATCCTCTTCGTTATATACCCGCGATCGGAAAACGTACATAATCTGATAAATACCCTTTTCATAAATGGTATCAAACTGTATGTACTGATGTTCCTTGTAATAGGACTCATCCTCAAACTTATCTAATTTTCCGAACATCTGCCCATTCTTCATATGATGCCCATACAATATATAATTTGTACTGGGCTTCAATACATTACAATCCTTGTCCATAAATATGGCACCATTTTTATCATATTCCTGATTCATATTGTGGTTCTGATAATACTCGTTGTCCACAGTCTGCATTACAGGGTAGTCTATATTTGTATCGTCAATTTTTACCCATCCGATTAGTCTTTTATTTGCAATTAATAAATTTTTATATTCCTCCAACACCTCTTTCGGTTCTGTTTCCTCATTACCGGTGTAATGAATGACCGGTTCTATGTCAGCCCAGCTGATCAATGGCTTTTCCTTAAGTCCGCTCAGCTGCTGATTTTGACTGTTTGTCCGATAATTTCCATAGCTGTATAATCCAAAATACCCGAGACATCCTATTGCAGCAAAACTGCATGCCATTATCAACAATCTTCTGCGTTTCTCTCTCTTCTTTAATTCCTCCTGCACAATTGCATTGAATTCTGCAGATGACTGTTTTTCATTCTCAGTAACCTTCGAGCTTTTTTTTACAGTCTTTGAACCTTTCACAATCAAATCACCAAGCTCCTCCACAAAATCCTGACCCAGTATCGTCATAAACCGATACTTACCGGCTTGGATTTCTGCTTTGAGCTGCTCCAGTTTTTTGCGGTCGGCTCCTCTCATCTCAATGCGCAGCTTATCTATTATTTGTTTATCATGACAGGCTCGCTTATAGTCAGCCTCCGTACGAAACTGCCTACCCTCCACGGTGTATGTCTCTTGTACCATATGATTACCCATATACCTAAATTCTACAATACTATCACATATTTATTTTACTATATCTCGAAATTAATGCAAGTCTTTTTCCATATGTAGTGCTGATAAAAAACTCTTTTTTTGGAAACATTGACAAGCATAACATCATACAATAAACCATAAATAAAACTTGGAGGCTTAAATAATGAGCGATTTAACTGCTACTAACTGCGGCTGCAATTCCTGCGGATGCGGAAACAACAATGGTATCTTCGGAGGAAACAGCTGTATTTGGATTATCATCCTCTTGTTCTTCTGTGGCGGCAACAATGGCTGTGGCAATGGTATTCTGGGCGGAAATAACGGCTGCGACAACAATAGCTGCTGTGATTGGTTAATCTGGATTCTCCTGCTCTCCTTCTTCTGCGGCGGTAACAACAATTTCGGATGCGGGAACTGCTAATTGCAACGCTCCGGTTCCGAGTAGGCTCCTTCGGGAGCCTATTTTCCAAGAACACCTTTACAAACTCTTTTTCATAAGAATTCTTATCCCTACATAGGATGTATTATTAATTACCAATAAGGAGACAGCTATGACAAACAACGGGCAGGACAAAGTGACAGCTTTCGATACGCTTTTCACTACTAACCATATTCAGATACTAAAAATCCTGTTGACGTACATGGAGCCTTCCCGGCAAAAAGCCATGGCTGTCTACATAAAATTCATGGAACTGCAATATACCATTGCGTTTTATCAAAAAAACCCATCCTCCTCTCTCAGCCATATGCCTAAGGAAGAACATATAAATGTATCCAAGCTCTGCGAAGAATTATTCCCATTATGTGATCATGCGGAGCAGGAAGCATTACAGCAAATGAAGACTATGCAACAGAATTTTGAAAACGTGCAGGAGATGATACAGATGGTACAAATGATGAAAGACCTGTTCCCCGAAGGTGACAATCCTCTCGGTGGAGATCCCTCCGGACTATTCTCCGGGCTGTCCGATTCCACAGGCTTCGATATATCTCAGCTATTTGAAATGCTTCATGGCATGAACCCTGCACCCTGATTTCTCATACACTATATTAACGTCTGGCGTTTGTGAAGTTCAAAAATTATAGCAATTCTATGTACATAAGAAATATTTCCCAAAGAAGGTACTACAATTTTATATCCACTTAACTCTATAAAAGTATCCTATGGAGGTCTGCATGAACGATTCAAACAATCACCCCGCCTGGATGGCGGATGAACTGGTCGAAAACATCTCTCCCCAAAAGCTCGATTTTTTGGAAGAAATGTTTCAAAAAACTCAAGGAAAAACCCAAAAAGAACTCATGTCCTTCCTGATGCCCATGATGAAAAAGGCAAAAAAGGAAAACCTCACCTTCACACCCGCCGAAATGAATGCTGCCATTACTGCAATCAAAAAATACAGCAGTGAGGAAGAAATCTCCCAAATGAACAAGCTACTTGCGAAAGCACAGG